>CADBOW010000218.1 GCA_902796375.1 uncultured Lachnospiraceae bacterium
CAGATCGGACAGATCGCTGCACCATCAGGAATATCGCTTCCGCATATATTACAATACATACTGGGAGACCTCCCTTCCTTCACTGTTTGGTAGTTCCATATACCATAATGCTACAGCATCGGAAGAACGTCAATAAAAAGTCGATATTTTACGGTCGGAGTATTATAATACTTATTAGGAGGAGGGCGTGAATATGAAAAGATTTTGGATGAAAGCTCCGCTTCTGCTGTTATGCTTCGTTTTCTGTGTTTGCACAGCTTTTGTGCTGCCTGTATATGCAGAAGAAGAACCGGCAGAGGTGGATAATGGGATTCCGGTGATCTATCTGAATATCGATGAGAGTCAGGTGACCATCGCGGCAATGAATGAGAGCCCGGATCACAGTGTGTCCTGTGTGGGAACGCTGGATATCAAGGTGCCGGAAGGATTCCGGTACAGCGAATTTCCGGATCTGGAGCCGGTCAGTGTCAGCGGTCTGGCTATGACCATCAAGGGGAGAGGGAATTCCACCTGGGCAAACGACAAGAAACCCTATAAGGTTAAATTGGATAAGAAAGCCTCCATTTTGGGCTTTCCGAAGAACAAGCACTGGGTCCTTCTGGCAAACTCCATGGATGAGACCTTGATGAAAGACAGGATCACCGCATGGCTTTCGGAACAGATGGAATTTGAGTTCACTCCCCACTGTGTTCCGGTGGATGTGGTCATGAACGGAAAATACCTGGGCAGCTATCTTCTGGCCGAGCAGGTGAGGGTCGGCGAAAACCGCCTGGAGATCAATGAACTGACGGAAACGGATACGGCCCCGGAGGATATCACGGGCGGATATCTTCTTCAGAACGGTCAGCAGGTGGGAGATAAATCTCCCAGTAAGTTCCTGACAAAGCGTGGGGAAGATCTGGCCAACCATACCCCCAGCTTTGATCCTGAGGATGGCGGATATGAAAATAAAGCACAGATGAACTATATCCGGAACTATGTCCAGGATATGGAGGATGCCATCTTCAGTAAGAATTATAAGAACGCAGACAACAAAAGCTACAGGGATTATATGGATACCCGGACTGCTGCAGCATACTGGCTGATCCAGCAGGCCTCTCTGAACGGGGATGCGTATCTCACCGGAAGTACCTACTTCTATAAGGTAGAAGATAAGGAAGGGACTCCGGGAAAGATCTTCTGGGGACCTCTTTGGGATTTTGATATTGCATGGGGTGTGTTTGATGAGAACCCGGCGGAAGGCAGTATCAGTGACTGCGAGAGCTTTAACTATTACAGTCAGTGGTTAAATGCCATGCTGTATGATTCCACCTTCAGGGAAGAGATCTATCAGGAATGGAAGAAGCTTTATCCTGCCATGAAACAACTGACTGCGGAGGGTGGTGTGATCGACTCCTTCTATGAGGAGGTAAAGAGATCAGAAGCAGCCAACCGCGAGGCATGGCCCCGGGAAGAAGGAATGGAGGAACTGGCGAAGTATGATGCCATCATTGACGGCTTTAAGCGGTGGATCGATCACAGAGCGGAATGGATGAATGAGCATCTGAAGGATCTGGATCATCTGATGTGCAGGATCACCTGGAAGGTAGAGGGACAGCCGGATGAACTGAGCTATGCGGCAAAGGGATGGCCGGTTTATTTCCATCAGAAACCGAAGGAGGGTTATATCTTCCTGGGCTGGATGGGTGAAGACGGCGTTCTGGTGACAGAGGATATGGATGATATCCGTGCCGCGGGAGACACAACCTATACGGCCGCCTATGTCAGAAAGGACCAGGCGAAGAAAGCAACGGGACTGCATTTTAAATACAGAGATCTCTATGCGGATCTGTCCGAAGGATATGTTCGGCTTGAGTATTCACTGATACCGTCGAATGCACAGGACAGGGCGGTAATCTGGAGTTCCTCCGATGAGAGTATCGCAACGCCTTCCAGCGGTGATTTTCTGGAGCTGCACAAGGAAGGTACGATCACCCTCACAGGCACGGTCTCCTCGGGAAAGTCCTATTCCTGTAGGGTGACGGTTGTAGACGGGTATCGTCCGGATGTTCAGTCCTTTACGCTTGCATCTGATAAGCTGACGCTGAAGGTGGGGGACGAACAGGGGCTGGATTTCGAATTTCTTCCGAAAGACGCAAAGGCAAATGATGTCTCCTTTGAGTCGGCTGATCCGGCCATTGCAGAAGTGGATCAAAATGGAGTTATCTCTGCAAAGAGCAAGGGGACCGTTAAGATCCATGTGACCGTCTCCGCCTGGGACAAGGCACTGAAGAAGGATTGTACGGTCACTGTGTCCGAAGAGGGACAGAAGGATCCGGAGGAGCAGAAGTCGAAATACTCTTCGGAATGGGTGAAAGGAAAATGGTACAACGAGGACGGAACCCAGACCTATAAGTATACAGCCAGCTGGAAGAAGACAAAGAAGGGAACGAGATATGTTGATACCTCAGGGAAGTACCTGAAGAAGCAGTGGGCGAAGATCGACGGTAAGAAGTATTACTTCAAGTCCACCGGGTATCGGGTTGAGGGTCAGTGCTTAAGCGGCTACAGGTTCAATGAGGACGGGACCCTGGCCTCCGCCTATAAGTATAGCTGGAAGAAGAC
>CADBOW010000219.1 GCA_902796375.1 uncultured Lachnospiraceae bacterium
GTCAGGAGGTTGCTGCACTGACCGGAGAGGATACCGCATCGGGCTGTGGCAGCCAGATCTCACGCGCAGCGAAGCGGATCCAGGATATGACCCGCTATGAACCGGAGGCAGAGCTTCCTGCACAGTTGTCCGAAGTGGAGGCGTTGCTTTCGGATTTTAATCAGAGTTTATCCGCTTACATGGAGGAGATCTCCTATGATCCGGAGGAACTTCGGAGAATAACCGAACGGCTGGATCTTCTCAACGGTCTGAAGGCAAAGTACGGAAGAACGACAGAAGAAGTTCTTACTGCGGCTGATCAGCTGGAACAGGAAATGGATGCGCTGGCAAAGGCGGATGAAGAGATCGAACGTCTGAGTTCGGAACTGGAGCGGAAGCGGGCGACTCTGGAACGCACGGCAGAAGAACTGACGGAACTCCGGAGAAGGGCGGCGGAATCCCTGGCAAAACGGGTGACGGATACGCTGCTGGATATGAATTTCAGTCATGTTGTATTTTATGCAGAAATCACAAAGGCATCGGAGATCACCTCAGACGGTCAGGACACTGTAGTGTTCTGCCTGTCTACAAATCAGGGAGAGGATCCGAAACCTCTGCACAAGGTGGCTTCCGGAGGAGAATTGTCCCGCGTGATGCTGGCTCTGAAGGCTACACTTTCGGATGCGGCGGATACACCGACGCTTGTATTCGATGAGATCGATGTTGGGATCAGCGGTGTTACGGCGCAGAAGATCGGGATGCTTCTGAAGCACCTGGCAGAAACCAGGCAGATCCTGGTGATCACCCATTTACCGCAGATCGCGGCTGTCGGAGATGCTGCATACCGGATCGACAAGCAGGTTGTGGGAGAAAAGACCATCACTTCACTGACAGAGCTTGACGAAGAAGGAAGAGTGCAGGAACTGGCCCGTCTGCTGGGCGGTGACCGGATCACAGATGCCATCCTGCAAAGTGCAAGGGATCTGTTAATGTCTTCCTGAGAGGACATTTATTCGTCGGAAACGATCAAGAGGCAACGCGACCGCATATGCGCCGCCGGAACATGGCCATGCGTCGGGAACGATCGGGCGACATGTTGCGAAGAAAACCCGAAAGGCAGAGAAAACGTATGATAGAAACAGTAGCCGCCGTCAATCTTATGGTGGAAGAAGTCATGAAGATCAAGAAGAACCGCCTGACACCGGAGAAGCTGACGGATCAGGCGAAGCGGATCTGCATCGTTTCAGGTATTTTCGGAGACGAATTGCAGGGACAGTATGTCTGCTATGAACTGATCCGACGGATCAAGGAGGATTTTTCCAGCCTGACCGGGATCGTGGATATCTATCCGGCATTGAATCCGCTGGGGCTGGAGGCAAGAACCCGTGAGATTCCGGGACCGGAGCTGGAAATGAACGGCCTCTTCCCGGGTTCTCCCAGCGGAGTTATGGGCGAATATGCGGCTTATTGTGTATTCGAAGATATGAGGGGAGCGGATTTCTGTCTGGATGTACATGGAAGCAACATGTTCCTGCACGAGATCCTGCAGATCCGGATGAATGACGATCTTGTCGAAGAGCTGATGCCCTATGCCAGGGCGTTGAATACGGACATGATCTGGATCCATCCGTCCAATCAGGTAAAGAGCGGAAGCCTGGCTTACGAATTGAATCAGATCGGCGTAAAATGCTTTGTGACGGAGTCCAGCTACGCATACAAGATCAATCCAACTTATGGAAATCAACTGGTGGACGGGATCTTCGCATTGATGAAGGAGCTTGGGATCTGGAAGGGTGAAACCATCATCCCGCGGGAACCACTTGTGACAAATGATGCGGAGATGGCATATATCAATGCAGATACCAGCGGGATATTCATTCCGGAGGTAGAAGTAAGCTCCTTTGTCCGCAAGGGCACTGTTATCGGAAATGTGATCGATGTGATCACCGGTTCCGTGGAGGAAGTCGTGACGGCACCAAAGGACGGCGTGATCTCGGCCATGAGAGAGTATCCTGTGATCGAGGAAGGA
>CADBOW010000220.1 GCA_902796375.1 uncultured Lachnospiraceae bacterium
CAGCGGGCAGGTGGGTTCCATGGGCTCCACTGCCAGAACATCCAGAGCCGCACCCCCGATGCGTCCCTCGTTCAGAGCCTCCGCCACGGCCTCTTCATCCAGAAGCCCTCCGCGGGAGGTATTGATCAGCAGCGCGTCTTTCTTCATCAGCGCAAGCGCATTCCGGTCGATCATGCGCTCCGTCTCCGGAAAAAGCGGTACATGAAGGGACACAACATCCGATTCCCGGAGCAGCTTCTCCAGCGAAACATACCGGAGCCCCGGGATGTCCACAGGACGCTCCGTTCTGGTGTGAGCCAGGATATTCATACCCATGGCCGACGCGATCCGGGCCACCCTGGTCCCGATATCTCCCAGTCCCACAATTCCCAGCGTCTTTCCCGCAACCTCCAGGATCGGCCCGCAGGTATAGCAGAAATACGGTGTATTCAGCCAGTCTCCCTGATGTACGGATCTGTCATGAAGCCCTACCTTGCTGTAGGCCTCCAGCAGCAGAGCTATGGTAGCCTGTGCCACCACCGGCCCCGCGTATCCCGGCACATTTGCAACCGGGATCCCCAGCCGGCGTGCCGCATCAACATCCACGATATTATAGCCCGTGGCCAGCACCGCAATAAAGCGAATGGACGGACAGGCCCGAAGGATTTCCTCATTCAGCGGCGTCTTATCCACGATGACGATCTCCGCATCACCGATCCGGGGGAGCACCAGCTCCGGCGGAGTGATATCATACACCGTAAGCTCTCCCAATTCCTGAAGCCGGGAAAAATGCTCCACGGAATTCCCCATAACCTGGCCGTCTAATATAACGATCTTCATATCTGTAGTCCTCTTCTGCCGCGTAAATCCCCGGTCCGGCGATCCCCGGACGATACCACTCCGGACGTCCGGTCCGCAATCCGGCTACCACACCATCCGGCCGGCCCGTTATTCGGTCAGAACGCTATCCAGCGCCACACCATCCGGCCGGCCCGTTATTCGGTCAGAACGCTATCCAGCGCCACACCATCCGGTCGGCCCGCCATCCGGTCAGTCCGTCATCCGGTTCCTACCGGGTTACGCCTGCGCGCTGAGCCTCGTCAGCCACAGCACTGGCAACAACCTTTGCGACATTTTCATTAAATGCATCCGGAACAATATAGTCCGGGCGGAGCTCATCCTCCGGGATCACGGCTGCTATAGCCCGGGCCGCTGCTTCCTTCATGGACTCGGTAATGGCCTTGGCTCTTGCGTCCAGTGCCCCACGGAAGATTCCCGGGAATACCAGAACATTGTTGATCTGGTTCGGGAAATCGGAACGTCCGGTTGCGATGATGGATGCACCGCCCTTCTTGGCCTCATCCGGCATGATCTCCGGTGTCGGGTTGGCCATGGCAAATACCAGCGGGTCCTTCGCCATGGTGGAGATCATTTCCGCAGTTACGATATTCGGCGCAGATACGCCGATGAAGATATCCTTCCCCTTCATCACATCCGCCAGTGATCCCCGTTCCTTATTCTTATTTGTCACCTCTGCCATTTCCGCCTGTGCGGGATTCATAAAGGTTTCTCCCGGGCAAAGGGCACCCTTGGAGGAAACCAGCACCACATTTCCGATTCCGAAGCGCTGCATCAGCTTGCAGATGGAGATTCCCGCTGCTCCGGCTCCGCTGATGACCGCACTGCAGTCCTCCCATTTCCGGCCGGTGAGCTTAAATGCATTGATCAGGCCAGCGCAGACCACAACTGCTGTTCCGTGCTGATCATCATGGAAGACCGGAATATCCAGCTCTTCCTTCAGACGGCGCTCGATCTCAAAGCATCTGGGGGCTGCGATGTCCTCCAGATTGATGCCTCCGAAGGAGGGAGCGATCCTTTTCACCGTCTCAATGATCTCCTCCGGATCCTTCGTATCCAGGCAGATGGGAAATGCATCCACATTTGCAAAACGCTTGAACAGAACCGATTTCCCTTCCATTACGGGGATGGCCGCCAGGGGACCGATATCTCCCAGTCCCAGCACAGCGGTTCCATCAGAAACCACGGCTACGGTATTTGCTTTACAGGTATAGGTATATGCTGCGGAAGGATCCTTGTTGATCACTCTGCAGGGCTCCGCAACCCCCGGTGTATAGGCGGTGGACAGGTCATCTCTGGTCTCGATGGCCACCTTGGATACCACCTCCAGCTTTCCTTTGTTCTTCTCGTGCATCTCCAGACTTAACTTGTTGTAATCCATGGTTTCTTCCTTTCTTTCTATATCTATTCTATGATGCCGGGGCCAAATGGGTTTTTGCCCCCAACCATATTACCACCGCATCCACCCTTCGGGAGAGATCGGACCGGAGCATCGGATCAGACGAAATCATCAAATGACATCTGTGTTCCTTCCGTCCGGTTGGTGTACTGCCTCTTAAAGGACAGTATCTCTTTTTTGTCGCATATTATATCATACGCCTTGCATCTGTCAATCAGATGACGCATCAGTTCCTTCTGATTCTCCGGAACCAGCTCCATTCCGTCCCCATACCGTTCCTTCAGCTGTTCCTCAAGCTCCGGCGCTCTTTTCGCCAGCTCCGCATGAAAATATTCCCGGCTGCCGTTCTGCAGCTGGCACTTCATATCCCTGTGATCCACCCAGTGGATTCCATGATCCGCCGCCAGCTGAAGCAGCATTCCCAGTGATGTGATGGAATCATTGATCCCCGGGATCACCGGATCCAGAAGCAGGATGGTTTCGATCCCCGCCTCCGACAGCCCGTCCAGGAGCCGGATCCGGTCCGTCATCCCAAGCTCTCCTTCGATCAGACGGAACTGCTCCGTCTGCAGAGCCGGGAAGGGCACCGTAACCACCAGCTTGGTCTTCCGTGCGATCTCCTGCAGGATATCCATATCCCGCAGCAGCAGAGAATACCTGGTGGTAATGGACACTCCGAAATCATACCGGTCCAGCACCCGCAGGCAGTCCCGCATGATCCGGAACTCTTCCTCCAGCGGATTGTACGGATCCGACAGCCCGCCCACCGAGATCATCCCCCGGGACCTTTTGCGTTTCAGGGAATACTCCAGCAGCTGCGCCGCATTTTTCTTCACCTCCACATCCTCCGGCTGCTCCACCCGGGCCGTTCTGGCCCGCACCGGAGATACCAGGCAGTGGTCCGTAACTCCGCGATATACATTCATTCCGTTCTGCGGAGTCAATATCGTTTTTACCTCGACTACATGCATACGCTTCTCCTTGATCAGACGAAATCAAATGTCTCCTGTTCATATGTCAGCGCCTTATACTCGATGGCCTCCTCCGAGGTCCGGCTGTTATACCGTGTCACAACCGTCAGGGCCTTCCCGCCCGCCATCTGCTGTCCCAGCACATAATTCACATCGAACCGTCCTGTGATCTCAGGCGTAGCCCCGCGGGACGGAACGATCAGCTGCACCCGGTTGGTCCGGAGCAGTTCGAAGATCGGCTCCCAGATATAGATATCCTTCGCAGCACCGAAGGGGTTATCGATGAAAATGGTCTTCAGCCGGTCCCCCCCGTCCGAAAGAGCATACATTCCGGAAATGTAATTGATCACCGAAATCAGGAACTGAATATAGATACCCTGGGACTGACCGGTACTTCCTACGGCCTCCTCATACTTCAGATACCTGCTCTGCTCCCGGATCCGCTCTCTCTTATACAGCTGAAGACGGATCTTGTTCATATCCGTAACGACGACTCCGAACAGCCGCTTCAAAGCCAGCTCGGACTGGAGATACCGATGCTGCTCTGCCTCC
>CADBOW010000221.1 GCA_902796375.1 uncultured Lachnospiraceae bacterium
ATTATCCTTAAAGAAGCTCATGGACACATAACAGTGACCCTTTGCAGGCGTTCCGATCTCCTGATTATCCTTGTCAAAAAGCTTTATGCCGTTTTCCTCTTTGGTCATCAGAAGCATGGTATTATTTGTCTTCGGACGGGTTCCGTCCTCCATGGTATAATCGGTTTTTTCCGAATAGATCACGTGATCCAGACGGTAGTCCTTCATATTCGGATTCGTCCTGACAAAATCATCCATTGCGGTATAGCCGCCCTCTCCCATGGTGATAACGACATAATCACCGACTCCTGCCTTATCCAGGTAGTAATCCGTTCCTGAGAGTACTATGAATACGTTGGAGAGCCCGCTGGCCACGAACATGGTAGCCAGAATGATGAATATGGTCAGGATGCAATTCATCATCCGTTTCTTCTTCAGATCTTTTTTCAGCATTCGAAACAACATGATCCGTTTCCCCTTTCGCTTTGTTCTGAATATAGAATACACGGAACTTATTAAACAAAAATTAAATCCTTCGGGTATGAAGAAAGAGATGGAATGATCCACCTCTTATCTTCTCATAACAGTATCCGTTTCTCAGGTACGATGCCTTCGGTCATGCTCCCGAAGGTCATACTCCTTATCCTCATCCATGATCCGGAGCATGATATCCGCAAACCGGGGATCGAACTGTGTGCCCTTGCCCTTCTCCAGTTCTTCCCGGACCTTCTCCTGTGAAAGCACGTCACGATAGCTTCTGTAGCTGGTCATGGCATCATAGGCATCCGCCACTGCAATGATCCTTGCCTCCTCCGGGATCTCCTCTCCCTTCAGGCCGTCCGGATATCCGCCGCCGCCATACCGCTCATGATGCCAGTGGGCACCCACCGCCAGATTCGGCATCTCCGTGATCTTCTTCAGAATCCGTGCGCCTACCACCGGATGCTTCTTGATCTGTTCAAATTCTTCATCATTCAGGCGCCCCGGCTTGTTGATCACCTCATCCGGAACACCGATCTTTCCTACGTCATGGAGAAGACCCATAATATAAATGTCACTCTGCTCCTTCGTATCATATCCGAAGCGTTTCGCGATCTCACGGGAATACTCCGCCACACGGCCGGAGTGACCGTTGGTATAGGTATCCTTCGCATCAATGGCATCCGCCAGCGCCTGTACCACATGGATCAGAAGCTGTTCATTTTCCCGGGTCTTCCGGTCCACCTCTGCTCCCAGATTCTTCTGCAGCCGGAGCAGCTGTACGATCTGACGGATCCGAAGGGAAAGCGCCTCCGGCGTAAAGGGCTTCCGGATGTAATCCATGGCCCCGAGACTCAGTGCCTTTGCTTCCGCGGACTCATCCTCATTTCCGGTGAGGAAGATCACCGGGATATCCGCGATCTCCGACTCTGACATCTTCAGCAGACGGAAGGTCTCGAAGCCGTCCATTTCCGGCATCTTTACATCCAGAAGGATCATATCCGGACGATTCGTCTGTACAAAATCCAGAAGTGCCTTTCCGGAACGAAGTGCGGTCACCCGCATATTATTCTTGCTGAGAACGTGTCCTGCGATCTTCAGGTTTGCCACATCGTCATCCACAACCGCAACCCAGAGGACCTCTCCGTCCCCTCGGTTCAGATTGTCCTGTCCCAGAAACTCCGTCTCATATGTCATCACCGGAAGATTCTGATCCGACTCACCCCAGGTCCGCATCACATGGCCGATCACCTGTTCCACCGCATCCTCACGGATATCCGTGAAAAATACGAAGAACTGATTTTTCCTGCAGCGCATCACCAGATCACTCTTTCGGAGCACTACTGTGATATGCTCCCCGAACCGGTCACAGCTTTCAGCAAATTCCTGATCATTCATATCCCCGTCCGGTGAAAGAGTCAGAAGAAGCTTACATGCATTTCTGTGATATCTCTCAATATACCGCATCACAAAACGATATACATAGATGAAGGCATCCTGATTCAGCAGCAGCGCACTGTCGGAAATATTCCGTTCCTGCATAAGGATGGAAAGGGTTTTCAGATTAATGGCCTGTGATTCACCTTCCTCTCCGCCGGACATATCGGGCTTATAGATAGAATAGCCATGCTTTCCGTTACGCTTCACCTGATACAGCGCCTGATCTGCCTCCTTAACGGACATATGATAGTCCGATGAATTGGCTTCCATATATGTGATACCGATGGAGGCACCCAGAGGGATTCCCATATCCTCCCCCATCAGTCGTTTTGCTTCCTCCACCAGATGGGCATTCAGATTTGCAGAGAATTTCTGCAGATCCTTCTCCTTTGCCATTCCCATACCGAACATCTGGAATTCGTCTCCGCCGATGCGTCCCAGAAGGCTGCCCGGTGCTACATTTTCCCGGATCAGCTTTGCAAATACCCGGAGGATCTCGTCTCCCATTTCATGGCCGTACAGATCGTTCACCAGCTTGAAGGAATCCAGGTCGATCATCATAAGATAACCGCTCTTCTTCTGGGATGCCAGAGTAACCTGCTCCGCCATGGCTCCCTTGTTCAGGAAACCGGTGAGCTTGTCTGTTGATGCTTCCTCCTGAAAATGGATGATCTGCTGCTGAATGCTCAGAATACTCTGGACTCTTCGAAGCAGGATCTCGGGAATAAAGGGCTTTCGGATATAATCGGAAACGCCCATTTCAAAGCCCTTGTCCTCGGAAGAGCTCTTCTCATCCGCCGTAAGGAAAATGACCGGGATCTCGGGGATCCCCTGCTCCTTCTCCAGCTCACGCAGCTTCTCCAGTGTTTCAAAGCCGTCCATTCCCGGCATGAGAATATCCAGAAGGATCAGATCCGGTCGGTTCTTCCTGACAAAGGTAAGAAGCGCCTCTCCGGATTTCACTGCCGTGACGCGATAATTATTCTTGCTGAGAATATGTCCCGCAAGTTTTAAATTATTCAGATCATCATCTACTACTACAATCCATCCTGCCATGATGTCCTTCTAATCCTCTCATTCTTAATCCTGCTTTGACCATAGATAACAATATGCCTGTGTTCTTGCCGCAAATCTTGAAGTGGCAAGCAGCTCCCGGATCTCCGCCTTCGTATACCAGCCGGCCTCGATCTCCTCAAATTCGGAGTCGCTTTCCCGGATCTCTCCCTCGGCCACTCCCACCACACATACATTTTTCTCGTTTGAGAAGCCCACAGCACTGTAGCTCTCACCGATCCGATCGGTGATCTCCGTAAGGACCAGTCCCGTTTCTTCCCTCAGCTCCCGACCGGCCGCCTGTTCCGGCGTCTCACCGGAATCGATCAGCCCCGCAGGGAAATTATATACCCAGTCCCCCGGCGCCAGGCGAAATTCCCGGTTGAGGAGCACCTTCTCTCCGTCCCGGCTGTGCATGATCAGTACCACCGCATCCGGCCCCCGGTCATGCAGATTATCAAAGTCCGTGATATTCCTGTCTCGGCTGATCATTTCATAGATCTTTTCCTCTCCTGAGGCGGTTTCATAGGTCAGATCATATCTGGTGATATATTGTCCTTCTTCTTTTTTCTCCAGCTTCCGAAATTTCATCCTGCATCTCCTTTATCCCAGAAAAAGCTCTCCTGTCTGTATCTCCGCCTTTCCTGCCGTGGCCTCCGTAATGGCTGCCGTAACAGGTACCACACGTTCCTCCGGCACATCCGCGGACAGGGTGATCTGTTCCTGATAGTCCACCTCCGGCGTCAGTCCCTCCTCTCGGAGGATATACTGGATCCTGCCCAGATCCGGATAGCTGACACAGCAGGTCACTCTCCGTTTCGGTCGGATCTCAGCGATCCGGCTGTTTTTCACCGCCTCCTGTGCCGCTTCGGTATAGGCCCGTACCAGTCCGCCGGTTCCCAGCAGCGTTCCTCCGAAATATCGGGTTACAACCACCAGCGCACCCACCAGTCCCGCGCCGGTCAGCACATCCATCATGGGCTTTCCTGCGGTCTGACTGGGTTCTCCGTCATCCGAGAATTTCTCCGAATTCTCCAGCCGGTAGGCATAGCAGTTATGACGGGCATCATAGTATTTCTTACGGATCCCGGCAATCTGATCTGCTGCCTCCTCCGGTGTGGCCACCGGAAAGGTGATGCCTAAAAATCTGGATTTTTTCACCACCACTTCGGAGGTTCCGCCCTCCAGCAGTTTGAAGATTGACTCCGCCATGCGATCACCCTTTAATTACCCTTACTCTTATTTCAGCAGCTTCTTCAGTTCGTCCATGAAGGTGTTTACGTCCTTGAATTCCCGGTATACGGATGCAAAGCGGACGTAGGCAACCTCGTCCAGGGAACGGATCTTATCCATAACGATCCCTCCCACCACGGAGCTTTCCACTTCTCTCTGTCCCAGATTGAAGATTTCCGCCTCGATGGCGTCCACACATGCCTCGATCTGATCCATGGTTACCGGCCGCTTGTGGCAGGAACGCACCAGACCCTTCTCGATCTTCGCCCGGTCATATACCTCTCTGGTCCGGTCCTTCTTTATGATCATAAGCGGGATGGTCTCCACCTTCTCATAGGTGGTAAAACGCTTTCCGCATACATCACACTGACGACGGCGGCGGATCGAACTGTTATCGTCTGCCGGACGGGAATCGATCACCCTTGTATTTTCATCTCCGCAAAATGGACATTTCATATTCTCTTCTCCCTTCTCCTCACTTCTTTCTCTCTCAGGAAATGGACTTCGCAGGGCATTTCATGGCGCACACCCCGCAGTTGACACATTTCTCATAATCAATGACCGGAAGATTATCCTTCATTTCGATGGCTCCTGCCGGACACTGCTTTGCACACATGGTACATCCGAGGCAGCCCACACTGCACGCCTTCTTAACGTCCAGGCCCTTCTCCTTCGAACCGCACATGATATGATGCTTCTTATCCGCAGGCACCAGTGTGATCAGGTGTCTCGGACAGGTGGCAACGCATTTTCCGCAGGCCACGCATTTCTCCGGATCAACCACCGCGATCCCGTCCATCAGTGAGATCGCACCGAATTCACAGACAGCCATACATTCGCCGTATCCCAGACATCCGAAGGTGCATGCCTTCGGGCCGCCATTGGGTGTATTTCCCGCAATGCTGCAGACCTCGGGGCCCACATAGGCGTACACATCCTGAGCCTTATCGCAGTCGCCCTTACAATGCACCAGTGCAACCATCCGTTCCGTAGGCTGTTCCGCCCCGCCTCCCAGTATGGCAGCCACCTTCTCTGCCACGGCAGGTCCACCCACCGGACAGGCATTTGTCGGTGCTTCACCGGCAGCAATGGCCTTTGCAAGCCCGTCACAGCCGGGATAACCGCATGCTCCGCAGTTATTTCCCGGAAGCACCTCCCGGACTGCCTTCTCCGTTTCATTTTCATCTACCTTGAATACCCTGCTGGCCTTCCCCAGAAGAAGTCCCACCAGGACTCCGACACCGCCGATGATCCCGGCGGCAACCAGTGTTCCTGTAACATCCATGTATTCCATCCTCTTTCATATGATCCCAAAGCCTACATCAGGCCTGAGAATCCGTTAAACGCAAGGGCCATAAGTCCGGCGGCGATCAGAATGATCGGACCGCCCTGAAAGGCCTTGGGTATGTTGTTTCGTTCCATTTTCTCCCGAATGCTGGCCAGGATCGTGATCGCGATGGCAAATCCCACTGCGGAGAAGAATCCGTTCAGGATACTCCAGCCCACAGACAGCTGATCCTGTACATTACTGATGGCGATACCAAGTACCGCACAGTTGGTGGTGATCAGCGGAAGGTATACTCCCAGCGCCTTGTACAGGGTGGGAACCTTTTTCTTCAGGAACATTTCAACGAACTGAACCAGTCCGGCTATGATCAGGATAAACGCGATGGTATTCAGATACTCCAGCGACAGCGGAACAAGCACCAGATAATACACGATGCTGGTCACGGTGCTGGCCAGAGTCATAACGAAAATGACCGCCCCGCCCATGCCGGCTGCCGTTTTGGTATTCTTTGATACGCCAAGGAATGGGCAGAGTCCCTGGAACTGTACCAGTACCACATTATTTACAAGTGCTGCGGAGATCGCAAACAGAAAAATGTTCATTTCTTCGTCACCTCCTCTGCCTGATCCTTCCCCTTCATATCGGAGGTGACTTCACCGGTTTCCATGTCCAGCGTTACGGTCCCCTCCCAGGAGGATTTACCGGAAGTGGTATGATCCTTCGCCAGGATCTCCTCTACATCATCGTCGTCATCACCCTCCGAAGCCGGCTGTCCTGATGTCGCGGACTTGCCGTTTCCGGCCTTCTCAGCCTTTCCGGCTGTGGTCTTGCCGCTCCCGGCCTTCTCAGTCTTTCCGACCTTCTCGGTCTTGCCGCTCTCAGCCTTCTCAGTCTTCTCCGTCTTTCCGGCTGCGGGCTTTCCGCTCTCTGCCTTCTCTGCCTTTCCGGCTGCAGGCTTTCCGCTCTCTGCCTTCTCTGCCTTCTCTGCCTTTCCGGCTGCGGGCTTTCCACTTCCCTCCGGCTCGCAATTGGCAGAATTTCTGCCTGCACATGCCAGATTCGTACATCCGGCACAGCTGTCTATCCTGCGGAGCTTCGGTTTACCGCCCTTCTTCTTCGCCTTCCGGATGGCTGCCGCATTGATCCCGGCAATGATGAAGGCAAGAATGAAGAATGCTCCCGGATTGGAGGTAAATATCTTAATGGGATCCCAGAGCTCTGCCGTCACGGTGAAGCCGAAGACGGTTCCTGCCCCGAGAAACTCTCTCAGTATACCGATCAGGGTAAGGCCTATCGTGAAGCCGAGTCCCATTCCGATCCCGTCAAATACCGAAGGGATCACCGGGTTCTTGGAGGCATAGGCCTCTGCACGGCCCAGGATGATACAGTTTACAACGATCAGCGAGATAAACACGCCCAGACTGTCATACAGCTCCGGAGTGAATGCCTGCATCAGGAAGCTGATGATGGTCACAAAGGAAGCAATGATCGTGATAAATGCGGGGATCCGCACTTTATCCGGAATATGCTTCCGCAGAGCCGAGATCATAAGATTACTCATGACCAGAACGGCTGTGGTCGCAAGTCCCATACCCAATCCGTTAATGGCCGTGGATGTAACCGCCAGCGTGGGACACATTCCCAGCATCTGGACGAAGGTCGGATTTTCCCTGATCACTCCGTTATAGAGGCGTTCGACACATTTATTCATCGTCCTTTCCTCCTTCCTCCGGAGCCGGAACCGTCTCGGACTCTTCAGTGATCCGGCTGGCCGTCAGTACCGCATTTACGGCATTGGTCACAGCCTTCGAGGTAATGGTCGCGCCGGAGATAGCCTGGATCTCATCCTCCGCTGCGGGCTCCGTCTTCACAACCTTGAACTGCTCCACCTGTTTCTCCCTATACTGAGCCGTAAAGGCCGGATTATCCCTTGCTTCCATACCCAGGCCGGTGGTCTCACCGATCTTCAGCATTTCAACTCCGGATACCTTTCCTTCCTTCAGGCCCACTGCCATACGGATATCTCCGGCGTAGCCCTCATGACTGGTCACGATCCAGATCTGTCCCGTAATATCATTTCCCTTCTTTGCCAGAACGCGGCTTTCCAGGGTAACTCCGCTGATGCCGCTGTCCTCCAGCGCCTTCTTCTCACTCTCCGAAAACTCCTTCTCCTCATAGGTGTCCGCATCCGGAAGAACCGCCTGATAGGATTCCTGCTTCTTACGCTCCTCCGTCTCACGGATCGGATCCTTCGTGATGGCATAAACGGCTCCCAGCAGCGCACCGGATACGATGGCGATGAGACAGATGGCGATCACGATCCGAACCGGACTGTCCTTCCTGTCCTTCTTCGCCGGCGGCAGAGGAACTCCGTTTTCATCCAGCACAACCGGCTCCAGCCATCCCTTATTCTCCGAAAGCGGCTTCTTATCATATCCTTCGCCGAAGGACTTCGGATGACTGATCATTTCGATGATCGGAACCATAAGATTTCCGATGATGATGGCATAGGATACGCCCTCCGTACTGCTGCCGAAGATCCGGAAGCAGAAGGTCAGCACGCCCAGAAGGCATCCGTAATAGATCTTCCCCCGATTGGTGATGGGAGATGTGGCATAATCCGTAGCCATGAAGAAGGCACCCATTACAAGTCCGCCGCCGCAGAGATGCGCAGCTGTAAACCGGGCCACCTCTTCCACGCCCATATCCTGTGTCAGTCCGTAGATCAGGATCAGGACTGCAAAGCTTGCCATATAGAAGAAGGGGATCGTAAGCCGGATCACTCCTCCCATCAGGAGATACAGTGCACCGATCAAAAGAGCGGCTGCAGAGGTTTCACCGATGGTTCCCGCTTCCGTTCCCAGGAACATTTTCCAGATATTGACACTTCCCGCGCCGGATTCACGAAGAACTGCCAGCGGAGTTGCGGTTGTCACTGCATCATAAGTAAACTTGGTCATGGGGCCCACGAAGGACATGACCAGGAAGCACCGTGCAGCCAGCGCCGGATTCATGAAATTCTGCCCGATCCCGCCGAAGAGCTGTTTCACAACGATGATCGCAAAACCGCAGCCCAGGATCGCCATCCAGAAGGGAAGCGATACCGGAAGGTTCAGTGCCAGCAGAAGTCCCGTTACGGCAGCGGACAGATCCCGCACCGTGATCGGACGCTTCATGATCAGTTCCGAAAGATACTCAAATGCCATACAGGATACAACGCATACCAGGATCATCAGGAATGCGCGGAATCCGAAATTATAGACGCCCATAACGGAGGCCGGGAGAAGTGCGATCAGCACATCTGCCATGATCGCCGTGGTGGAAATCCTGCTTCTGATATGAGGAGATGCGGATATTTTCAGCATCGGATTTTTCTCTTCCATTCCGCTATCCTCTCTTTCTGTTGGCCAGAACCTGTTTCCGGGTTCCCGCGATCGTTTGTGTCAGATGTCTCTTCGCCGGGCATACATAGGAACAGCACCCGCATTCACAGCATTCCATTCCATGGTACTTCTGGAAGCCTTCCAGGTCCTTTGCTTCCGCCAGATCCATCAGCAGATTCGGCTCGATCCGACCCGGGCAGACGGATACACATTTTCCGCACTTTATGCACTGGGACGGTTTTGCATCCGCCACCGCATCCTTGCTGAGTGCCAGAATGGCAGAGGTTCCCTTCGTCACGGGAACGTCCAGCTCATACAGTGCCTTCCCCATCATCGGGCCGCCTGCGATCACCTTCGCAGGATCCTTTTTGAATCCGCCGGCTGCATTGATCAGCTCCCGGAAGGAGGTTCCGATGGGAACGATAAAATTCTGCGGATGCTCCACACAGTCTCCGGTCACGGTCACCACACGGGAGATTACGGGAAGTCCCAGCATCACCGCCTCATAGATGGAAATGATGGTATCCACATTATGGACGATACATCCGGCATCCGCCGGAAGATTATTCGAGTTTACATAACGCCCAGTATTCGCATAGATCAGCTGACGCTCCGCTCCCTGGGGATACTTGGTCTTCACCTTGTTCACGCGGATCCTTGGTTCATCCTTCGTCTTCTCCCGAAGGATCCGGATGGCTTCCGGCTTATTATCCTCGATGGCTATGATTCCCTGGGCACCCTGAAAAAGACCGATAACGATCTTCAGACCGTCTACGATCTTCTCAGGCTCTTCGATCATCCGTCGGTAGTCCGAAGTGAGATACGGTTCACACTCCGCTCCGTTCACGATGATGCAGTCTATATCATCTTCATTTCTGGGAGACAGCTTCACATCCGAAGGAAATCCTGCACCGCCCATACCTACAACGCCGGCATTTCGGATGATCGAGATCACATCCTCCCGGTACAGTCCCTCCAGCGGACGGACATTCTTCGAGAAATCCACCGAATCAAACATGCCGTCATTTTCGATCACTATGGAATCCACCCGGCCGCCGGAGGGAACCACACGCTTTTCAATCCCCTTCACCGTACCGGATACGGCGGAATGAATATTGGCCGAAACAAATCCCGCTGCTTCGGCGATCAACTGTCCTGCCAGAACCCGGTCTCCCTTTTTCACAACCGGCTTCGCAGGCGCACCAATATGCTGACTCAGAGGATAGACCGCGTCCTTCTGTGTAACATAGGCACGAATCGCCTGATCCTGCGTCAGCTTCTTTCCATCATCCGGGTGTACACCACCCCGGAAGGTAAACTTTAACATCTCTATTTGCCTTTCTCATCATTCAGTTGAGTCTGGAATTATGTCGACACAAAATGTGCCACGTTCCAATTCATCAGATACCCACATATTGGTATTTTATACGAAATACACGCTCTGTGCAACTTAAAAAACCCTGTTTTATGTAACTTTTTTCGAAACGGACCCGGGGATATTTCCCAGCCATTTCCTCCGTTATTCGTCCTCCGATTCCCCGTCCTCATCCAGGGGAACTCTCCGGATCAGAACCCCTGCCAGGATACCGATCAGGGCCCCTGCCACGGCGCCCACGGGAAGCAGTACGGCCAGATATCCCAGGATTCCTCCGGTCTTCAGAAGAAATGCCGCTGCCGCCACCTGTCCGATATTATGAAAGACACCCCCCAGAACACTGACTCCCATGGAGGAAAGCTTCGGGATGGGTCTGGCCAGAAGCATGACTCCCAGACTGAATGCCGCCCCTGCCAGACTGTAAAGCATCGTCATGACATTTCCGAACAGGAGGGCAGACAGCAGGATCCTTCCCACCGCCAGAAATACGGCATCTGCCGCCCCCAGCTGATACAGCGCATAGACGGTCACGATATTGGCAAGGCCGATCCGAATGCCCGGAATTCCGTAGAATACCGGGATCAGGCTTTCCAGATAGGAAAGCACCAGAGCCAGCGCCAGCAGACAGCCGCGATATGCGATTCGTCGGTTATTACTCATCTTCGCCTCCCTGAATCTCCACCGCCAGCTTATGGGGAAGACACAGGATCGTCTCCCCTGCCTTCCGGATCTCCGAATGCTTCACACAGATCCTGTCCGGGCAGTCCGCTTCCGTGACGGACACATTTCCTTCCCGGATCCGAAGGACATTATACCCTGCATCGGTCCGGATGGTGGTCTCCAGATCCCGGTCCAGAGAATACGTTTCCCTGACCACTCCGTCCACGGAAACCACCACCCGCCTGCCATCCGCCGAAAAGATACGGACCGCCAGCAGAAACAGGACTGAGGCGGCCAGGATCCCGACCAGAAGAAGGATATCGGTCCGGGTGATATGCATTTGTCTACGTTCATCCTTCTTCATCTTTCGTGTTTCTGATCTCTCCTCTTACTTCGACCCGTCCTTCCAGTCCTGCAGTGATACAGATGCTTCCGTCCGTCCGTATCAGGACAGCCTCCGCCCCATAGAGGGAAAGCAGCTTCTTCGCCTTCTCCTCCCCCAGGATATAGCAGGCTGTGGAAAGTCCGTCGCTGATCAGTCCGTTCTCACAGACCACCGTCACGGACACCAGTCCGCTTTCTGCCGGATGCAGTGTGGCCGGATCTATGATGTGATGATAACGCACCCCATCCTTTTCAATGTATTTCTCATATCCTCCCGAGGTGGATATGCATTGCTTCTTCGTTCCTGCCGGAAATGTGATGACTCCCAGCACATCCTCCGGAAGCCCCTCCGGGTCCCGGATTCCCACCTTGAAGCCCTCTCCGTTCTCTCTGGTCCCAAATACCATCACGCTCCCGCCCACCGCGATCACACCACCGCTTACGGAAGACGCGAAATCAGATTGCAGCCGGTCATATGCCGCATCCAGAGCATAGCCCTTCCCCACGGCTCCGAGATCCAGGACCGTTTCCCCGTCCGAACGTGTGAGCAGGGCGCCCTGCTCCTCCTTCCCGGCCCGGGTCACGGAAATGCCCTTCCGGTCCGCACGCTCCGCTGCATGCTTCAGATCGGCATCTGTGGGAACCTGAAACTGTTCCTCCGAGGCATCCTCGATCCCCCAGAGGGTAAGGACCGGACGAAGGGTGATATCCAGTGCCCCCTCCGAACGTTCTCCCAATTCCAGCGACTGCTCCACAGCCCTTCCCAGGGTCTCGCTGACGGACACGCCTTCGCCTGCCTTTGCGGACCGGTTCCACCGGGCCAGTTCGGATGCTTCGATCCGCCATGAGATCACTTCCTCATCCAGCCTTCGGATCTCCTCTTCCGCCGCTTCCGCTCCAGCAGCCGCATGGGGCCCGTAAAGCTTCACAGATACCGCGCTTCCCATGGAAAATGCGGTCCGGGAAGCTTCCGTATCCTTCTTATTCCTTTGAAATATCAGCGCGCCGGCGATCAGAACCGCAGCTGCAAACAGCATTCCCACGATCGCCAGAATCCGCCGCCTTGAAGACTGCTCCATATGATCCATATCTCTGTCACTTACTGAAGCTCCTCCAGCTGCTCATACCATCCCAGCAGCTGTTCCTCCAGCTCCTGCTGTCTGGTGGTCAGCTTCGTCAGAAGCTCCGCATTGGTTCCGTTCTCCGGAAGATTCATCTCTCTGTTGATCTCCTCCAGCTCTTCTTCCGCCCCTGCCACCAGCTTCTCCAGCTTCCGCCTGTCACTGGTACGTTTCCGTTCCGCAGCATAGGCTTCCTTTCTCTGAAGGTACTCCTCTTTCCCACCGCCTCCGTTCTCCTTAGCATAGGCTTCCGTGGACACGATGGAAAAGCCGTTTCTGGTCACGGACAGGTTCTGATCCGCATGGGGATTTTCTCCGTTCTGCAGCTGATACAGCCGGTCCCGATTCTCCTCATAATAATCATAATTCCCCTTATAACTGGTAAGCACCTTATTCCTGAGCTCCAGGATCCGGGTTGCCGTCTGATTGATGAAATACCGGTCGTGGCTGACATACAGCACGGTTCCGGTATAATTCCGGATGGCGTCCTCCAGGATCTCCTTGGAGGGAATATCCAGATGGTTGGTAGGCTCATCCAATACCAGCAGATTCGCCGGAGACAGCATCAGCTTCGCCAGGGACACACGTCCTCTCTCACCGCCGGACAGATCCCCTATCTTCTGAAACACCTTATCTCCTGTGAACAGAAATGCTGCAAGCACATTCCGGATCCTTGTATTATTCATTTCCGGAAATGTATCCGACATCTCATCAAACAGTGTTTTCTCCAGATCCAGGTCCTGATTCTCCTGATCGAAATAACCCATCCGGACCTTCGCCCCCAGGGTAACGGTTCCCGCGTCCTTCGGAAGCTTCCGTGCCAGGATCTTCAGAAGTGTTGTTTTCCCCGTTCCGTTTCCGCCGATCAGCGCCACGTGCTCGCCCCGTTTGATGTCCAGTCCCAGCTCCTCAAACAATCGGTTATCTCCGAAGGCCTTTGCCAGATGCTCTGCAAAAAGCACATCCTCACCGGATTCCGTAACCGGCGTCAGTGTGAGGCGCATCTCGGAATGAACCTCCTCCGGTTTATCGATCCGCTCGATCTTATCCAGAAGCTTCTCCCGGCTTTCCGCCCGCTTGATGGACTTCTCCCGGTTGAACTGCTTCAGCTTGCGGATCACATCCTCCTCATGCCGGATCTCCGCCTGCTGATTGAGATATGCCTTCCACGCATCCTGTCGTTTCTTCTCACTCTGCTCCCGATAGAAGCTGTAATTGCCCCGATACAGTGTGGATCGGCCCAGCTCGATCTCCAGGATCTGGTTCGATACCCTGTCGATAAAAAGCCGGTCATGGCTGACTACGATCACTGCTCCCGGGTATCCCGACAGGAAGCCCTCCAGCCAATGGATCGAAGGCATATCCAGATGGTTTGTGGGCTCATCCAGAAGGATCACATCCGGATGGGACAGCAGCAGCTGTCCCAGAGCGATCCGCATCTTCTGGCCTCCGGACAGGGACTGGATATCCCGGTCATAATCCGCCTCGGAGAAGCCCAGTCCCTTCAGTACCCCCACGATCTCACTTTCATAGGCATAACCGTTCTCCCGGTCATAGCGGGTTGAAAGGCGGTTGTAGGTTTCCAGCACCTTATCCAGTTCCTCGCCGGACAGGTGTTTCATTTCCTCTTCCAGTTCCCGGAGTCTCTGCTCCATACGGATCAGATATCCCTTGGCCTGCTCCATTTCCTGATAGACCGTATTCTGAAAGGATATATCCTGATGCTGGGACAGATATCCGATCCGGATATCCCTGGCCCGTACCACGGTCCCGGTATCCGGTGTACTGTCTCCGAGAAGGATCCGGAGCAATGTGGTCTTGCCCGCGCCGTTCACTCCGACGATGGCCAGCTTATCCTTCTCCTCGATATGAAAACTGATATTTTTTAATACCTCAACATCCCCGAAGGACTTTGAGACATTCTGACATGCAAGGATCATAGTCTCCTCTTTCCTATAGTGTTACTTCTCCTGCTCATATGAATACCTCCTCGTAAATGTACCCCGTCCTTCTAGATGATCTCCAATGCCTCCCGTATCGTCGATACATAAACCAGTTCCACGGACAGATCCGGTATCCTGGTCGCCTTACATGCCTTCGGAAGGATGACCCGCTTATACCCCAGTTTATCGGCCTCCTTCACCCGTTGCAGAATACTCTGTACCCCGCGGATCTCTCCTGCCAGTCCCACCTCTCCGATGATCACCGTATCGTCTCCCACCGGACGATTCCGGAAGCTGGAGGCGATGGCACAGATGATACCCAGGTCCGAGGCAGGATCATTTACCCGAAGTCCCCCTGCGATACTCACATAGCAGTCGCAGCCGGACAGATTGATCCCTCCGCGTTTCTCCAGAACCGCGATCAGAAGATTCACCCGGTTATAATCCACGCCCACAGAGGTACGGCGGGGCATATTCAGATTCGAATCACTGATCAGTGCCTGAAGCTCCAGCAGTACCGCCCGGGTTCCTTCCATGGAACTGATCACCACGGACCCCGGCGCCTCCACCGGCCGTCCCGTAAGGAACATCTGAGACGGATTGGTCACCTCCTCCAGGCCGGTTTCCGTCATATTGAAGACCCCGATCTCATTGGTGGAGCCGAAGCGGTTCTTCACCGCCCGGAGCATCCGGAAGCCGGAATTATCATCTCCCTCAAAATACAGTACGCAGTCCACCATATGCTCCAGCGTCCTGGGGCCTGCCACAGTTCCCTCCTTTGTCACGTGCCCCACGATGAATATAGCCACATTCAGCCGCTTGGCGATCTGCATCAGACGGCTGGTCACCTCCCGCACCTGCGTCACGCTGCCGGGGACATTGTCCAGCTCCGACACAAACATGGTCTGGATCGAGTCGATCACCACCACATCTGCTGTGGATTTCTCGATGGCATGCTCCGCATTCTCCAGATCTCCGTCCGACAGGAGAAGGATCTTCTCATCATAGGCTCCCAGTCGTACTCCCCGCATTTTAATCTGGGACAGAGACTCCTCTCCCGAGACATAGAGCACCTTCTCATCATCCGCCACCAGGGCTTTACACATTTCCAGAAGCAGCGTGGATTTTCCGATGCCCGGGTCACCGCCCACCAGAACCAGGGATCCCCGTACGATCCCGCCGCCCAGTACCCGGTCCAGCTCCCCGATATTTGTAAACATCCGGCTCTCCTGTGCGGAGGTCACCTCCGTAATGCTTACCGCCTCCTGCTTCTCTCCGGAGACAGCGGTTCCGGACTTCTTACTGACTGTGATCTTCTCCTCCGCAAAGGTATTCCACTGTCGGCATCCCGGGCACTGTCCCATCCATTTTGCCGATTCATAACCGCATTCCTTACAGAAGTATACCTTCTTCTCCTTCATACCAAGTCCTCCGAACAAGTGACAAACGGAGACGGTCCCCCACCTTAGTGAGGAACCGTCCCCGGATCATATCAGTTTCTATTCGTCCACTTTTTCGATTACGACACTGATCTTATCTGTCTCCTCCAACGGTGCGGACAGGATCAGCTTTCCACCCAGGTTCGTCTTCATCTTATCCACATAGACATCATTAATATATATTTTGTATTCCTGCTCCGGCTCCAGCTCCAGTGTTACCTGAGCATCCTTATTTCCTTCTACCGTAAATTCGATCCGCTCTGCATTTGCGCGGAATTCATGAACTACAGTTCCAGGAACAGACTCATAAACAAATGATCCGTTCTTCTCCAGCTTTGTGATCTCATTGAATGTCTTGATCTTGTAGCTGTCTCCCATGTAAAGGAAACCATCCTTCTTCGTCTTGGCTGCCAGCTCATAGTTTCCAAAGCTGAGGGAGCCGTTTTCTTCTTCGCGGATCAGTTCTTCGATTACTGCCATCCCCTTATTCCTCCTCGTTGTACCTTTCGTTTATTACAGATGACCGAACCGGTCATACCCATTATAATCTATCCTCGTGGTTTTTTCCACAGGATTCCTTATTTTTTGTTCTTTCCTTTTTTTGAAAATGTAACCTTGTCCTGTTTCACGCTGACAGAGATCTTATCTCCCCTTTTGATCTGTCCCTGAAGGATCTCCTCTGCCAGAGGATCCTCAACCCAGGTCTGGATCGCCCTGCGAAGCGGCCGTGCACCGTATTTTCTGTCATAGCCCTTCTCGTAAATGAACTTCCGGAGTGATTTCCCGTAGGTCAGTCGGATCTCCAGCTGGGAAGCGGCACGTTTCGTCAACTCCTTCAGCATCAGATCCGTGATCTCATGGATATTCTCCTCGCTCAGCATATGGAAGACGATGGTCTCATCGATCCGGTTCAGGAACTCCGGCCGGAACAGCTGTTTCACCTCTTCCATAACCCGGTCCTTCATTTCCTTATGATCACGTTCCGCCGTATCCTCCGCCGTTACAAAGCCCAGAGTCTTCGGATCCACGATCCGCTGTGCTCCTGCATTGGATGTCATGATGATGATGGTATTCTTAAAATTGATGCTCCGTCCCTGTGCATCCGTGATCCGTCCGTCATCCAGCACCTGAAGCAGGATATTGAACACATCCGGATGTGCCTTCTCGATCTCATCAAAGAGCAGCACCGAATAGGGTTTCTTACGTACCTGTTCCGACAGCTGACCGCCCTCGTCATAGCCCACATAGCCCGGAGGAGATCCGATCATCTTCGATACGCTGTGCTTCTCCATATATTCCGACATATCCACCCGGATGATGCTGTTCTCATCACCGAAGAGCGCCTCTGCCAGAGCCTTTGACAGCTCCGTCTTGCCGACGCCTGTGGGCCCCAGGAAGAAAAATGTCCCGATGGGGCGTTTCGGATCCTTCAGTCCCACTCTGCCCCTTCGTATCGCCCGGGCCACTGCAGTGACCGCCTCATCCTGTCCCACAACCCGTTCATGCAGAACCTTTTCCAGCTTCAGCAGACGCTCCTGCTCTGTCTGAGTCAGTCTGGACACCGGTATCTTCGTCCAGAGAGAGACTACATCCGCTATATCCGTTTCACCGATGGACGGTTCCTCCTTCCGAAGCTCCTTCTCCCGGTGATCCGCTTCCTTCTTCAGATGCTCCTTCTCCTTCCGGAGCTCCTTCTGAATCCGAAGGGCTGCATCCATATCGCCCTTCTGCAGTGCCTCTTCCAGTTTCTGATTCAGATTCCGGATCCC
>CADBOW010000222.1 GCA_902796375.1 uncultured Lachnospiraceae bacterium
AGCTCTGCACGGAGAAGAGAAAGGTTACCGAGCTGGGAACCTTCGGTCTGTATCCTTCCGGAAACTATGTAACGGATACGCCGGAGATCCTGTTTGCCCGGATCGATACCGAGAAAATGCTGGATGAGATCGCTGTCCGTTTCCCGTCGAAGGAACCGGAGGTCCCCAAGTCGGAGAAGCCGGTTGTACCCGAGAAGGTGGAGCCGGACCGGATCGAAGCGGTTGTTAAGGAAGAGATCACCATAGATGAGTTTGAGAAAATGCAGCTGCAGGTAGGACAGATCCTTTCCTGTGAGGAGGTTCCCAAGTCCAAGAAGCTGCTGTGCTCACAGGTGCAGATCGAAGGAAGAGTCCTTCAGATCGTATCCGGGATCAAGAGCTATTACACCCCGGAGGATATGGTAGGAAAGAAGGTGGTTGTGATCACTAACCTGAAGCCTGCCAAGCTGGCGGGACTGGAATCCCAGGGAATGCTGCTCTGCGCTGAGGATGCGGAAGGAAAGCTTTCCCTGCTTACAACAGATCGTGCGGATGTTCCCGCAGGATCCATGATCAGCTGATCCGTCACCACGGGAAACAGAATCATTCTATCTACGGCACAGGGCTAGCCCTGTGCCGTTTCTATAGGAAAAACTACGGCGGCTTTCGCTCTGTTCAGCGTACAGTGGGGAATTATCGCAGGCGGATTCTGTGGCCATGCCATAGCGCCGAGGGCGATTTATGTGATGAGAATCGTGCCAACGATTACTTGACAGTGTCTGCGGGACCGCTCTGTTTGCATTTTGGGGAAATGCATGTTATAATCTGTATGTCTATGCGTTTGCAGAGGAGGAGCATAGATTTCGAAAGGTTCAGAAACCTTAGCGCCATGTGGCTGCATTCGGCGGTTCACGCCAGCAGCCTGACGAGGTGAAGCGTTATCGAAGACTGAAAGATGGTTCACGGCAGTTCCGTATCGGTGATGCCGCGAACGGTAAGTCTTTCAGTTATCAATTCGGCGGATGCGCTTCCGGACGGCAGTTCGTAAGCTCTGTGACAAATACGGTCGGTGACGACCGGGACAAAGCACAGGGCAATGTATCTAAGAGAGGCATGGCGCCTCCGATTTTTGTAGAATTTCATACCAAGGGGGTAGTCTGTCATTCCGGCTGAAGCTATGCCATACCGGTTGTGACCATGCGGTATCGACTGCGACTGCTCGATACCGGCTGCGACTGTTCGATATCGGCTGCAACTATGCCGTACCGGCTTGAACTGTGCGGCTCCGGGTGCAACTGCGCCATTCCGGATGACACCGAAAATGATCCCCCTGTACAAATTATGAATCGAAAAGGAGAATAAAACTATGTGTGGAATTGTTGGATTTACAGGGGAACTCCCCGCAAAGGATATATTGATCAGCGGTCTGGAACAGCTGGAGTACCGTGGCTATGACAGTGCAGGTATCGCCGTGCTGGATGATGAGAAGGGACTGCTTCTGAAGAAGAAGACCGGCCACGTGGCAGATCTTCGTGAGGCGGCAAAGGATATGGATACCACAGGAACCTGCGGTATCGGACATACCCGCTGGGCTACCCATGGCGGCGTTACGGAGGCAAATGCCCATCCTCATAACTGTGGAACCATCACTCTGATCCACAACGGGATCATCGAGAACTATCGTGAGCTGACCGTGGAGTATGGACTTTCCGAGAAGCTGAAATCGGAAACCGATACGGAAGTGGTTGCAGCGCTCCTGGATAAGCTCTATGACGGAGATCCGATCACTGCGATCCGTAAGACCGTGAAGCTGCTGGCAGGAACATTTGCCCTGTGCATCATGTTCAATGACCATCCGGATCTGATCTACTGCGTAAGAAATGTAAGCCCGCTGGTTGCAGCGGTATTTGATCAGGGTACGATCATTGCATCGGATCTGACGGCGCTGATCCCCTATTCGAAGAAGTATTTTGTGGTTCCGGAATATCACATTCTGACTATGACGAAGGACTCCATCCGCGTGGAGGATATGAAGGGAAATAAGGTGACGCCGGAGATTCTGACCGTGGACTGGGATATCAATTCGGCTCAGAAGGGCGGATATCCCCATTTCATGCTGAAGGAGATCTATGAGCAGCCGGAAGCCCTGGAACGTACCATCATGCCCCGGGTATCTGAAGGTATGCCGGACTTTACGGAGGACGGGATCCCGGATGAGGTGCTGGAGAAGGTGAAGAGAGTGGTGGTGGTTGCCTGCGGAACCGCAATGCATGCGGGAATGGTGGGAGCTAAGGTGATCGAAAGCCGGCTTCGTATCCCGGTGCAGGTGGAGATCGCCTCCGAGTTCCGCTATAAGGATCCCATCATTGACGAGGAGGCGCTGACCGTCATTCTGTCCCAGTCGGGAGAGACCACGGATACGCTGGAAGCGCTGAAGATCGCGAAGAGCAGAGGGTCCAAGACTATTTCCATCGTAAATGTAAAGGGATCCACCATCGCCCGTGAGAGCGATTATGTGCTTTACACCCATGCAGGCCCGGAGATCGCTGTGGCAAGTACCAAGGCATATACGGTACAGATCTCTGCCATGTATCTGCTGGCGGCCCGGATGGGCTTTGTGAAGGGAATTCTTTCCGAAGAAGAGACGAAGGCATTCATCGCAAAGCTTTCGGGTGCGGGGGAGCTGATCGCGAAGACTCTGGAAAATGCAAATAATATCAAGCGGATCGCCAACCATATCAAGATGGCGCAGGATGTTTTCTATATCGGACGAGGCATCGATTATACCATGAGTCTGGAGGCTTCCCTGAAGCTGAAGGAGATATCCTATATTCATGCCGAG
>CADBOW010000223.1 GCA_902796375.1 uncultured Lachnospiraceae bacterium
GGCGGTCACCGGGTACAGCTGTCAGGATCTTTTCTTCCAGCAGACACTGATCCGAAGTGCAGGCGAGGGAATCTCCAGGATTCTGGAAGCCACGTCCGGACATGAATCCGCGGTTGTAGTAGGGGCGCCTGTGTGCATCGAGGGTCAGCTGTATAATGCGGCATATGTGATGCTGGACGGAAAACTGATGGGCGTGACCGTGAAAACATTTCTTCCGAATTATCATGAGTTTTATGAAAAACGCTGGTTTAACAGCGCGGATCAGCTTCCTGTGAAGGACATCTTCCTCAGTGAGCTGGGAATCCGTTATGATACGCTGGAGGTGGAGGATTACAGTGTTCCTGTGGGAAGCCATCTGATCTACGATATGGACGGAAGACTCCGCTTCGGTGTGGAGATCTGCGAGGATCTCTGGGCACCGATCCCGCCTTCCTCGGTGATGTCCCTGGCAGGAGCCGAACTGATCGTCAATATATCCGCCTCCAACGAGCTCATCGCCAAAAGGGCATATCGGAGGAATCTCGTGACTCAGACCTCGGCTTCTCTGGTAACGGGCTATCTCTATGTTTCTGCCGGTTCCGGAGAATCCACCCAGGATGTGATCTTCTCGGGACACGGGATGATTGCCGAGAACGGGGTCCTGCTGGCAGAGACAGATCACTGCATCGAAGCAGAAAGCACACTCTGTGCGGATCTTGATCTGGACATGCTTCGCAGTGAGAGAATGAAAATGAAGTCCTTCGGGGATGCGGCATCCCATTATCGGGGAATGGTATCCCGAAGCCGTCTGATCACGGAAGCTGCACCGCAGTTTCCTGAAAGCGACGGTACCATGCGGCCTCTCAGAAAGCATCCCTTCATCCCTGCTTCCAAAAGCAAGCTGAAGGAACGCTGCAGTGATATTTTTGAAATGCAGGTAGGGGGCCTGATGAAACGGCTTCAGGTGACAGGAGCGAAGCCGGTTGTGGGTGTATCCGGAGGAATGGACTCCACACTGGCCCTGCTGGTGGCGGCACAGGCACTTCAGAAGATGGATCGTCCCTCGGAGGATCTGGTTGCCATCACCATGCCGGCCTTCGGTACCTCGGACCGGACCTACCAGAATTCCCTGGAATTGATCCGCAGTCTGGGAACAGAGCCGGTGATCATCGATATCAAGGCAGCCTGTGTACAGCATCTGGCTGATCTGGGCCATGACGGAGAGACGAAGGATATCACCTATGAGAATACACAGGCCAGAGAGCGGACACAGATCCTGATGGATTACGCGAATATGCACGGCGGACTGGTGGTCGGAACCGGAGATCTGTCCGAGCTTGCTCTGGGCTGGTGCACCTATAACGGAGACCAGATGGCCATGTATGGCGTAAATGGAAGCATTCCGAAGACTCTGGTGCGCTGGATGATCGATACAGTGGCAGAAACGGAGATCTTCCCCGAAAGCACTGCGGTTCTGAGAGATATTCTGGATACCCCGATCAGTCCCGAGCTTCTTCCGCCGGATGAAAACGGACAGATCACCCAGAAGACCGAGGACAGCGTAGGCCCCTACGAGCTGCATGATTTCTTCCTGTACTATACCCTTCGTTACGGGTTTACTCCTACGAAGGTAAATTTCCTGGCAAATCGGGCATTTCAGAAGGATTATGCTCCGGAGGTGATCCTGAAGTGGCAGAAGATGTTTACGAAACGGTTCTTCTCTCAGCAATTCAAGAGAAGCTGTATGCCGGATGGCGTGAAGGTGGGTTCCGTGGCCATGTCCCCCCGGGGTGACTGGAGGATGCCAAGTGATGCATCCGTAGCTGAGTGGTTCGCAGAACTGGAAGAGTCAGAGAAAAACACCGTATGACGCCTGCATATTACAATGTAAGGAGAGGACTATGAAAAATATCGTCGGAGTTCATTTCTGGGATAAAAATGCAAGAATCTGCATCGCAGATGATTATAATATCTATACGGATTCCATGGAGCTTCCCATGTCGATCCGAAATGCGGATATTTTGAAGGATGAGAGTGCTTTCCGTCTGTCATTTGAAAAAATCCGCGATCATATGCTGGAGAATATGGGGATCCGCGATTTCGATGTGGTTCTTGCGGTTCCGGATGATCTGGGTCTTTCGGAGGAAAAGGCACTGAAGCAGATGGCGGAAGCCTGCGATGTGACTGTATTACGGACCTATCGTGAAACTGCGGCGCTGGCTGCCTATGTGAACCAGGAATTTCAGGTGGAAAACGGTGTCTCGATCCTTTCGGCATTTGTAAATGATGACCGGATCGGTGTTGCGGTATATGAAATGGGTGACCGGATCCGTCGGATGGATACGGTTCTGGTTACGGAAAATGCAGGAGCCGGAAATGTTCTGACCCATGTCAGAAAGTTCGGTCCCAGGCTTCTCTTCGAGCATATGGCTGACGCGGTATTTTTCACCGGCGGTTTCAATGCATGTATGACCTTTGAACAGGCTGCATCCGCCGGCCTGGGCCGAAGCGGAGTGGATATCAAGATGCTGGACGCCAGCTGTGTGATCGAGGGATTGGGCTTTCTCTGCGGCAGCCTGGAGCGTCGTCCTGTATCGGAAGGCATACACCTGGAGGATACGATCTCCGTATATCCCATGGGAATCTCCATGGATCAGGAGATCCTGCGGTTTGATACGGATACCGTGGCATACGGAGAGGCTGCAGGTGAGGTGGAGCATTTCCCCGAACCGGAGGGCAGCAGAGACCATGTGGTTCTGTATGAGGAACGGAAAGGACGATTCCGCAGGGTGGCAGAATGGTATCCTTCGGAGGACAGGATCGCCGCCTTTCGCCGGAGACCGGTACGGATCGGTCTGGATCAGGGAGCGGAAGCTGCATATTCCGTATTTATCCAGGATAAGGAGAGCGGTTATAAGCTCCAGCTGACGGATCAGGATTCCACCGGCGAAGGAAACGATACAAAGGAAGAAAGTGTAGCCACATTCATAGAGAAGATCCTTCCCATCATAGATAATCTGGAGTATGCGGCAAAATATGCGGAGGATGATACAAATCCTTATGCCCAGGGAATCCTGCAATCCTATCAGAAAGCAGTGGCCATCCTGGAAGAGAACGGAGTGAGCCGGATCACGGGAGAAGGAAAACCCTTCGATTTCAATCTGCAGAATGCAGTTGCCCATGTGGTGGACGGGGATCTTCCGGAGAATACCGTAAAGCAGGTAATGCAGGCAGGCTATATGTATCAGGGGAAGGTGCTTCGTACGGCTCAGGTGATCGTTGCGAACTAATCCTGACACTCAGGGCATTCACCAAACGGACATACAGGCATGTCCGCCTTACTCAATGCCTGCAATAATTCAGTACAGATATAGGGAAATCCCCTTCTTACCGGACTTCCGGCAGGGAGGGGATATTTATGTTCGAAAATCGCAAAAAATGTTCGAATATACGCTTGACAAACGAACGGGCGTTTGGTATATTGATATCAATCCAATCGAACAGACGTTTTGCGAGGTGACAGATATGTACGAGAACAGTGTAAGATTATTTCCGATTCAGAGATCCATAGATCAGGCACAAGGGGTGCAAACCGTTAATCGTGCAGGCCGGAAGTACGCCCGGCGCGGAGGGCGGCCTGCACACCGAAGCACAGTCCGGTTCCTGCATAACCGCAGTACTATTATTTTACTGGGCTTTCTGTTCCTTCTGATGGGAACGGCTGTTCTAATTCTCGGACAGAGCTCAGATACACCGGATGTGGAGGCATCCACCATACAGCAGAAGTATTATACCAGTATTGATATTGAGAGCGGTGATACACTCTGGTCACTGGCAGAAGAATACGGAGCCCGGTATCAGGACTATGATATCTTCATGGATGAGGTTCGGAAGATCAACCATCTGGATGGTGACAATATCACATACGGAGCAAGTCTTCTGATTCCCGTTTATCGTTAAACATAAAATAACACTTTTTCTTTTTCTCACTTCAAATCCCAGATACATCCCGAGTATCTGGGATTTTTTTATATAGGATTCTCAAACATTCTATGCTATAATAGTAATGTTTTGGCCAATTTCACGTGAAGCACAGAAAAGGATCAGAAGAATGGATCAGAGAATCATTTCAAATATACCGGAAGCATACCATGTTCTGGAGAGTATTCCGGAGAAGGAGCCGGAGCGTCAGGACTATTTTTTGGAGCTCTGCAGGACATATGTTCAGCAGAATCTGGCGGAGGGAAGACCTCTCCGATATGCCATTGTAACCTTCGGCTGCCAGATGAATGCCTATGACTCGGAACGTATGAAGGGACTCCTGGAACGGATGGGCTATACGGAGGCGCCGGAGGAAGAAGCGGATCTGGTGATCTTCAACACCTGCACGGTCCGTGAGAATGCAAACCAGAGACTGTACGGACATTTGGGACAGTTGAAGCCCCGTAAGCTTAAGAATCGTAATCTGCTGATCGGAATCTGCGGGTGCATGATGCAGCAGCCGGAGGTGGTGGAGTATATCCGTAAATCCTTCTCCTTCGTGGATATCCTGTTCGGCACCTATAATCTTCATCGACTTCCGGAGCTGATCTACGTACGGCTGTTTGAAGAAAAGCATGCCATCGAGATCCTTCCTGCGCCGAAGGAACATGTGGAGATCAAAGGGGCGAAACGGAAATTCCCCTTCAAATCCGGTGTGAATATCATGTACGGATGCAACAATTTCTGTACCTACTGCATCGTACCCTATGTGCGAGGCAGAGAAAGAAGCCGTACCCCGGAGGATGTGTTGCAGGATATCCGGGAGCTGGTACAGGATGGAGTTCGGGAGATCATGCTCCTTGGACAGAATGTGAATTCCTATGGGACGAATTTCATGGAACACAGCCGGATCATTGACGAAAATCCGGAATACGGATTTCCGGAGCTTCTGGAGGATGTATGTCAGATCCCCGGTCTGGACCGGATCCGATTCATGACCAGTCATCCCAAGGATCTGTCGGACCGGCTGATCGATGTGATCCGCAGAAATCCCAAGGTATGCAGGCACATCCATCTTCCCATGCAGGCCGGATCCAGTGAAGTGCTTCGGAAAATGAACCGCCGCTATACCAAGGAACAGTATCTGGAGCTTGTGGCGAAGATCCGCCGGGGGCTTCCGGACATTTCCCTTACCACGGATATCATGATCGGATTTCCCGGGGAAACGGAGGAGGATTTTCAGAATACACTGGATGTGGTCCGGAAGGCCGAGTTTGATCAGGCCTATACCTTTATATACAGCCGGAGAACCGGAACCCCTGCTGCGGAATGGGAGCAGGTACCGGAGGATGTGGTGAAGGACCGGTTCCGACGGCTGCTGGATGTGGTCAATTCCATTGCACATAAACGCTGCGGACGGTTTGAAGGGCAGACCGCAGAGGTTCTGGCGGAGGAGATCAATGCACAGGATCCGGGGCTGCTGACCGGAAGAATGGGAAATAACCTGCTGGTACATTTTCCGGGCGATCCTTCAGAGATCGGACAGCTGGTGCAGGTGAAGCTTACAAAATCCCATGGATTTTACTATACCGGGGAACAGGTGCCGACGGGTGCCTCCTCCGGCTCAGAGGAAACGAAGGAAGCTGAAGAAGAGTAGAAAGAGAGACAAATGGTGGACATAGACAGAACGAAAATTTCACCGATGATGCAGCATTATCTGAAAACAAAGGATGAAGTGGGTGAGACGATCCTGTTTTACCGGCTTGGGGATTTCTATGAAATGTTCTTCGATGATGCGCAGCTGGTGGCGCGGGAACTGGAGCTGACTCTGACGGGAAAGGACTGCGGTCTGCCCGAACGTGCGCCCATGTGCGGGATTCCGTTTCATGCGGCAGAGACCTATATCACCCGACTGATCGACAAGGGCTATAAAGTGGCCATCTGTGAGCAGGTGGAGGATCCCAAGCAGGCCAAGGGCCTGGTGGAACGGAAGGTGGTCCGGATTGTTACCCCCGGTACCAACATGGCGGAGCAGTCTCTGGAAGAGGATAAGAATCATTACATGATGTGCCTCTCCGAGAACCGGGGACGTTTCGGTATAGCCGTTACTGATATCACCACAGGTGCATTTTTATGTACACGTGTGGATCGATGGAATCAGGTGCTGGATGAGATCATTAAATATGAGCCCAGCGAACTGGTTCTTCCCCAGACACTTTATCCCCAGAAACAGACCGGGGAAATGGATCTGATCCCGGACAGCGTAGCGGTGGAAGCCCTTCAGACCATGGATGAGATCGCTGTGCGGCTGCACATTTCGGAAACGAAGGCGCCAAATCATTATTTTGATGCGGAAACGGCACGGGACAGTCTTCTTCGTCAGTTTTCGGTAATGTCCGTGGAAGGACTGGGACTGCATGATTATCCTGAGACCGTGATCGCCGCCGGTGCATTGCTGCAGTATATCGCCGATACACAGATGACGAAAACCGAACAGATCAATCACCTGCAGCTGTATTTTACGGATCAGTATATGGTTCTGGATTCATCCACCCGGAGAAATCTGGAGCTCTGTGAGACCATGCGGGAGAAACAGAAGCGGGGTTCTCTCTTATGGGTGCTGGACCATACCAAAACGGCCATGGGTGCCCGTAAACTTCGATCCTGGGTGGAGCAGCCCCTGCTCCGGAAGGATGCCATCGAGGCCCGGCTGGATGCGGTGGAGGCCCTTTCCGGTCAAATGATCATCCGGGATGAAATGCGGGAATATCTGAATGCCATCTACGATCTGGAACGTCTTATGACCCGGATCTCCCTGCGCACAGCAAATCCCAGAGATCTGCTTGCTTTTAAGCAGTCCATTCAGTATCTTCCCTATCTGCGGAATCTGCTGATGGAGCTTCCGGAGATGGAACTGTTTCAGAATATGCTGAAGGATTTCGATACCCTGGAGGATCTGTTCCGGCTGCTGGATGAAACCATTGATGAGGATGCGCCCATCACCATCAAGGAAGGCGGCATCTTCCGGCCGGGTTACAGCGCCGATATAGACGATTTCAAGGATAAGAAGGCAAATTCCAAGCAGCTTCTGGCAGAGCTGGAGGAGAAGGAGCGGGAGGCCACAGGGATCCGGACGCTTCGTATCAAATACAATAAGGTCTTCGGATATTATCTGGAGGTGACCAATTCCTTCAAGTCACAGGTTCCTGATTATTATATCCGGAAGCAGACCCTGACAAATGCGGAGCGTTATACCACGGAGGAGCTGAACAATCTGTCGGATGTGATCCTGAACGCCGAGGATCGACTGTATGCGCTGGAGTATGAGCTTTATGTCAGACTTCGGGATCAGCTGGCGGAGAGTGTACGGCGAGTTCAGAATATGGCAGGTATCGTTGCGGAAATGGACGCGCTGGCCTCCCTCTCGGTAGCGGCGGTGAAGTATCACTATGTACGTCCCGGGATCAATGAGTCCTCCACCATTTCCATATCCGGTGGACGACATCCCGTTGTGGAACGGGTTCTGGCGGATGATTCCTTCGTTCCCAATGATACGGAGCTGGACCGAAAGGACAGCCGGATCGCAATCATTACCGGACCGAATATGGCAGGAAAATCCACCTATATGAGGCAGGTGGCCCTGATCGCCCTGATGGCTCAGGTGGGAAGCTTTGTTCCTGCTGACCGGGCGGATATCTGTATCAGTGACCGGATCTTCACCCGGGTGGGAGCCAGTGATGATCTGGCTCAGGGGCAATCCACCTTTATGGTGGAAATGAGCGAGGTGGCTTCCATCCTGCGGAATGCAACTGCGGATTCCCTGATCATTCTGGATGAGATCGGAAGAGGAACCTCCACCTTTGACGGATTGTCCATCGCATGGGCGGTGGTGGAATATATCGCAGATCCCCAGATCCTGGGCGCAAAGACACTCTTTGCCACCCATTATCATGAATTATCGGAGCTGGAGGGAAAGCTGGCCGGCGTTCAGAATTTCTGTATCGCCATCCGGCAGACCTCGGACGGCATTGCATTTCTCAGAAAGATCATTCCCGGAGGGGCTGACAGGTCCTACGGTATCGAGGTTGCGCAGCTGGCGGGTGTTCCGGCGGCCGTGATCAACCGGGCCAGAACCATATCCGAGCTTCTGGCGGAGGAGGATCTCACAGGAAATATCCGGTTCCTTCACGTAAAGAGCAGCACTTCGGAAACCAATGCGGAAGAAGGACAGGAGGAGGCAGAAAAAAAGTCTTCGTCGGGAAGGAACCTGACAACAAAGGAAAAAGAGGTTCTGGCGGAGCTCCGGGACGTGGATCCCAATGCCATGACGCCCATTGCCGCACTGCTGACCCTGCTCCAGTTAAAGGAGAAGCTGAGTAAATGATACATGTATTAGATCAGAGGACCATAGATAAGATTGCTGCCGGTGAGGTGATCGAACGACCGGCATCCATTGTAAAGGAGCTGGTGGAGAATTCCATCGATGCAGGAGCAAGCCGGGTAACGGTGGAGATCCGGGATGGGGGGACCACACTGATCCGGGTCACGGACAACGGAAGCGGTATTCCCGCAGATGAGGTACGTACCGCATTTCTCCGGCATGCCACCTCCAAGCTTGAGACTGCGGAGGATCTGGTGGGCGTGGGAACCCTGGGATTCCGGGGAGAGGCACTTTCCACCATTTCCGCGGTGACTCAGGCAGAAATGATCACGAAAACCGCCACCGCGCTGACCGGGATCCGTTATGTGATCCATGGCGGGACCGAGGTGGAGTGTAAGGAGATCGGTGCTCCGGACGGTACTACAATCCTGTGCAGGAACATTTTCTATAATACGCCTGCCCGTCTGAAGTTTCTGAAATCCAATATGACAGAGGGCTCCTATATCAACGACCTCATGTCCCATATTGCCCTGTCCCACCCGGAGGTATCCGTTACGCTGATCAGTAACGGGAGAACCATAGTGGATACCAGCGGAAACGGAAATCTGAAGGACACGATCTATACCCTGTACGGCCGGGATATCACTGGAAGCCTCCTTCCGGTGGATCATACAGCCGACGGGATCCGGATCACCGGTTTCATCGGAAAACCGTTTCTGGCCAGAGGAAACCGCAGCTTCGAGAATTATTTCGTAAATGGCCGCTATATCAAATCCCCGGTGATCAACCGGGCCATCGAGGAAGCCTATAAAACCTATATCATGCAACATCGATTCCCCTTCACGGTTCTGTTCCTTTCGCTTCCGAAGGAGGAATGTGATGTAAATGTACATCCTACGAAACGGGAGTTTAAGTATCAGAACGAGAAGGCGCTGTTCTCCGGAGTCTATCATGCAGTAGCGGAGGCTCTGGCAGATAGATCCATGATCCCGGATGCAAATGCAGATTACGGAACCCGGGAGAAGCAGTTTACAAAACAGAGAAGTGAGGTGCGGCAGGAGATTTCCTATGGCGGAAATGCGACACATGTACAGCAGGAGTCGAAAACGGAACGATCGGTGACCGGGCAGAAAGACGCAGGTCATACCGGGGCCGCAGGTTCGGGGATCCCACATTCAGATGCAGCGCAGCCGGGTACCACAGGATCGTGGACAGCGAAGACAGATCCAGTAAAGCCGAAGTCCGCACAATCGGGAACCGCAGGATCTGGTGTAGCGCAGCCGAAAGCATCACAGCCGGGGATCGCTCCATCGAAGGGTGGAAAGGATTCCTACAATATTCTGGAAGCCCTGATGCCGAAGGAGTTCCGGGACCAGCTGAAGGAAAAACAGGAACAGGAAGCGGAGACCCGGGCCGGGATCCTGCAGCAGGCGGAGACGGAAGCGGCTGCTCAGGAAGAACGTTTTGAACAGGCAAAGCTGACGGATGAGAATTATCTGTCGGGAGAGATCGGTCCGGATATCCGGGTAATCGGCCAGGTATTTAATACCTACTGGATCACGCAGTACGGAGATCATCTCTATTATATGGATCAGCATGCTGCCCATGAGAAGGTGAATTATGAGCGGTTCCTGAAGGAATTTCAGTCCAGGGAGATTCACAGTCAGAGGATCTTCCCACCGAAGCTGATCACACTTTCCGGCCCGGACAAGGCCGCAGTGCTGGATCACATGGCCTATTTTGAAGCGGCTGGTTTCGAGCTGGAGGATTTCGGCGGAAATGAGATAAAACTTTCGGGACTTCCGGCGAATCTGCTGGGATTGTCCGGAGAGGACGTATTCCTTGAATTTGCGGCCTATCTGTCCTCCGGAGTCTCCGGTGTGACGGAGGACATTTTCGTACATAAGCTTGCAACCATGGGCTGCAAGAGTGCGATCAAGGGGAATCAGCATATTTCCGTTGCCGAAGTGGAACAGTTGCTTCGGGAGCTGATGAAGCTGGACAATCCCTATACCTGTCCCCACGGCCGTCCCACGATCATCCGGATCACGAAGGAGGAACTGGATAAACGGTTCAAACGGATCGTGGAGTAGGCAAAGCGGCAGACAAAGAAGCAGGCTGGGAAATGAGCATAAGAGCGGGCTGGGAAATGAGCGTAAGAGTTGGCTGAGGAATCAGCGGAGGAGCAGACTGTGGATCACGAGGACATTTCAAATAAGGATCAACTAAATAGAAAGCCGCCGCTGATCATTCTGACGGGGCCTACCGCCGTCGGAAAAACAGGACTGTCCATCGCGCTGGCAAAAAAGCTGGATGGGGAGATCATTTCCGCAGATTCCATGCAGGTTTACCGCAGAATGGATATCGGCACCGCGAAGATCCGTCCGGAGGAAATGCAGGGAGTACGTCACCACCTGATCGACATCCTGGAACCCTCCGAGCCTTTTGATGTGGTGCAGTTTCAGCAGCGGGCAAAGCAGGCCGCCCATGAGATCCTGAACCGGGGACATCTGCCCATCCTGGTGGGAGGTACCGGTTTTTACATCCAGGCCCTGCTTTATGATATTGACTTTACGGAGGAATCCGACGGGAATCTGCGGAGAGAGCTGGAACAGATGGGCGAAACGGAAGAAGGCCGAAGAGCCCTGGTGGAGGAGCTTCAACGTGTGGATCCGGCTTCTCTGGACCGGATCCATCCCAATAATCTGAAGCGGGTGATCCGGGCAGTGGAATTCTACCGGCTCCACGGGCAGCCGATCTCCGGGCATAACGCCGCGGAGCGGGAGAAGACGTCAGCCTATGAAAGCAGATATTTCGTCCTGACGGATGATCGGGATAAGCTGTACGGCCGGATCGAACAGAGAGTGGATGAAATGCTGGAGCAGGGACTGATCCGGGAGGTACGCTCCCTGATGGAGGAAGGTCTCACCCCGGAGGATATCTCCATGCAGGGCATCGGCTATAAGGAGATCCTGGCATATCTGCAGGGAAAATGTGATCTGGAGACTGCGGTCCGGACGCTGAAACAGAATACCAGACATTTTGCAAAAAGGCAGCTGACCTGGTTTCGCCGGGAACGGGATGTAATCTGGCTGGACCGACAGGAATATCCGACGGATGAGGAGCTTCTCGGACAGATCCTCCAACATATGAATACGATCAGGGCGTAGGGCCACGTAAAGGCCTTCGAACGGAAATGGATAAGAATATGGACACAAGAAAGAAATACTATCTGGAGCTTGGAATTGATGAAAAGGTATATGATTTCTGTGAAGAGATCGAAGCGGGACTGAAGGAACGGTTTGCATCCATCGACGAGATCGCAGAACAGAATCAGGTCAAGGTGATCCGCGCCATGCAGAAGGCCAGACTGGAAGAGGCCCATCTGTACGGGACCACCGGATATGGATATAATGACAGCGGACGCACCGCATTGGAAGAGATCTATGCAGAGGTTTTTCATACCGAGGATGCACTGGTGCGTCAGCAGATCACCTGCGGAACCCATGCACTGACCATAGCACTGGCCGGAAATCTGCGTCCGGGGGATGAGATCCTGTCTGTGGCCGGAAAGGTTTATGATACTCTGCAGGGTGTGATCGGGATCCGACCGGAGCCGGGGGCTCTGTCGGAATACGGGATCACCTACCGGGAAGTGGAGCTTCTGCCGGACGGAGCCTGGGACTTTGAAGGGATCCGGAACGCGATCCGGCCGGAGACAAAGCTGATCCATATACAGCGGTCCAAGGGCTATGACACGCGTCCGTCCCTTTCCGTAGAACAGATCGGAGAAGTGATCTCCTTTATAAAGGAAATCCGCCCGGAGCTGATCTGTATGGTGGATAACTGCTACGGTGAATTTGTGGAGACCATCGAGCCCTCCGATCTGGGAGCGGATATGGTGGTAGGTTCCCTGATCAAAAATCCCGGCGGCGGTCTGGCTCCCATCGGCGGATATATCTGCGGGACGAAGGAATGCGTTCGTCAGGCAGCGGCCCGTCTCACAACTCCCGGTCTGGAGAAGGAGGTTGGGGCGTCCCTGGGTGTGACACGACAGTTCGCACAGGGGCTGTTTCTGGCACCCACCGTCACTGCCGCAGCCCTGAAGGGTGCGATCTTCGCCGCAAATGTATATGAGAAGCTGGGCTTTCGGGCAATCCCCGATGCCAGGGAGGAACGCTATGATATCATAGAGGCGGTGGAATTCGGAAAACCGGAGCTGGTACGGGCTTTCTGTGAGGGAATCCAGTCCGCGGCACCGGTGGACAGCTTCGTCACACCGATCCCATGGGCCATGCCGGGATATGACAGCGAAGTGATCATGGCTGCGGGGGCCTTTGTCTCCGGCGCATCCATCGAATTATCCGCTGACGCACCCATGAAGGAGCCCTATGCCGTATACTTCCAGGGAGGCCTTACCTATCCCCACGCGAAATTCGGTATCATGTGTTCCCTGCAGAAAATGGTAGAAAAACAACTGATAAAATGGTAAAATAATTAGATGTCCATATGATTCCCGAAGAGGCGGAAAGGAATCATAACAGATATGGCACATATAAGAATCTCTGACATGGCAGAGACAAATAAACCATGTGAAAAGGCAGCAAAGTACGGGATCCGGTCCCTCAGTGATGCGGAACTTCTTGCCGTGATCCTGAGGAGCGGAACCGTTGAGGCAAATGTGGTTCATATTGCGGAGCAGCTCCTGTCCCTGCATCCGGTCCATAAGGGCCTTACAGGACTGAATTATCTTACGGAGGAGGATCTCCGGAGCATTTCCGGCGTGGGCAGAGTGAAGGCACTCCAGGTTCTGGCGGTTACGGAGCTTTCCCGTCGGATCTCAAGGGAACGGACCCGGGAGCAGGTTCGTATGAATCATCCCGAAACCATTGCCGACTATTTTCGGGAAGAGGTGCGGTATCTTGAGAAGGAAAGGGTTTATGCCCTGTTCTTTAACTCGGCCTGTTCTCTGATCCGGGATGTAATGATCTCCGAAGGGACCGTGAACCGTTCGCTGGTCACTCCCAGAGAGGTCTTTCAGGAGGCACTTCGCTGCGGGGCAGTAGGTCTGATCCTGTTACACAATCATCCCTCGGGGGATTGTGAACCCAGTCATGCGGATCTGGAGCTGACGGAACGATTCCGTTCGGCTGGCAGGATCCTGGGGATCCGGCTCCTGGACCATATTATCATAGGGGGAAGCGATTATGTCAGCTTCTCCGAAAGAGGTTTGATTCATGAAGTTTAATCCGAAGAAAGATATATCACCGAAGTATCTCTTCCTGGCGCTGTCCGTGATCTGCGTTCTGCTGCTGGGACTGTCGCTTTTTTCCGATTCCGTTGTGCTGAAAATCAAACAGTTCTTCGGCGATATTGTTTCGCCCATGCAGGAAGGCGTTAGCAGCATCGGAGAGTGGGTGGAGGACCGGTTCCTTGTATTCGGTGATGTAAAGGAGCTTCGTCAGGAAAATGATTCTCTGAAGGAGCGAAACCGGGAACTGGAGGACCAGATCGCAAAAAGCCAGGCCGAGCTTACAGAGCTTGCCGAGCTCCGTTCTCTGTATCAGCTGGATCAGATGTATCCCGATTACAATACCACTGCAGCCAGGATCTTCTCGGTGGAAAATACCGGCTGGTTCAACGAATTCTATATCAACAAGGGACTGAATGACGGAGTCTATAAGGACTGTAACGTTCTTTATGACGGAGGCCTTCTGGGGATCGTCACCGAGTCCTATGACAATTATGCCAGAGTGATGGCCATCGTGGATGACCGTTCCAAGGTGACGGGAGCCATCGGCCCCAACAGTGCGCTGTGTACGGTGGAAGGAAGCCTGACGAATTACGAACAGGGGTATCTCATGGCGACCGACATTGATAAAGAGGCGAAGATCAGTGTTGGAGACCGGGTGATCACATCCAACGTTTCCGATCGGTTCCTCTATGGCCTTACCATCGGCTATGTATCCGAGCTTGTTCCGGATCCCAACAATCTGACGGTGACCGCAAGGATCAAAACGGCAGTTGATTTCAGCTCCGTACGGGATGTGCTGGTGATCACAGACAGAAAACAGGAAGTGACATATTAAATATGCGTAGAGTCATAGTGATAACAATCCTACTGATCCTATCCTTTCTGCTTCAGACAACCATATTCTCCCTGCATGATCTGACAGGACCGGCTCCGAATCTGACGCTGATCCTGACCATGTCATTCGGTATCATGCGCGGTCGAAAGGAAGGACTGCTGACCGGCTTCTTCTCCGGTCTTCTTTATGACCTCTTTTTCGGGTCCTATCTGGGAATCTATGCCTTTATTTACATGGTGATCGGCTATCTGAACGGCCGATTCCACAAAAAATATCTGATGGAAGATATCAGTCTTCCGGTTCTGATCATCATCGTAGACCAGCTGGCTTTGGATATGGTTACCTTCATCGGTAACTTCCTGCTGCGCAACCGTGTGAATCTGGGATATCTGTTCCTTCATCACATGATGCCGCAGCTGCTTTATGATGTACTTCTTACGGTGCTCGTGTACAGGCTGTATCTTCGGATCAACCGTCACCTGCGCAGAAAGGCGGCAGAGAATTGAAGCTCTTTAAGGAATTCCTGATCTACATAAAGGATCTCTTTGTAGAGTATATTAAAAGTCGTATCTTTCCGGTTACGATTCTTATTTTTGTGCTCACCTTTGTGCTGGTGAACCGGCTGTTCTTTCTGCAGATCCGTCAGGGAGAAACCTATACGGATGATCTTGTGGTACGTACGGAGAAGACACTTACGATCCCTTCTATCCGCGGAAATATCTATGATCGAAACGGAAAGCTTCTGGCAGGCAGCAAAATGACATACAATCTGACCTTCGGAAATGATTCCCGGCTCTCCGCAAAGGCCGAGGAGATGGGGGTCTCCGAAAATGTACTGAAGAACGGGATCATAGCGGATACGATTCAGATCCTGGAATCCCAGGGCGATTCCCTACGTCTGGATTTCCCTGTTGAAATGAAGCATTCCACATACAGCTACAAGGTCAGCGGCGGTGCGAAGGAGAATTTCCTCCGGGATGTATATGCCGCCAGCTCTTATGATGAACTGACGGACGAAGAGAAGCGGAGCACCGCAAAGACCGTCATGGATGTTCTGAAGGAGCGCTTCGAGATCTCCGATGAGTATCAGGGAACCCGGGAGCTGCAGATCATCGGATGCCGCTATATGCTGTGGCTGAACCGTTTCAAGCAGTACGTTCCCGTGGAGATCGCCCAGGACATTTCTGAAAAAAGCCGTTCCACCATTCTGGAACACCAGGACCGGCTTCTGGGAATGGACATTTCCATCGATTCGGAACGGGAGTATTATGACGCAAAGTATTTTGCTCATATCATCGGCTATGTGGGGAAGGCATCGGATGAGGATCTGACACGGCTGAACAAGGAAGACAGCTCCATAACCTATACCGAAAATGATGTGGTGGGAAAGACCGGCGTGGAGCAGATCTACGAGGCGGAGCTCCATGGGCGGGATGGAAGTGAGACGATGCTGGTGGATAATCTGGGGAAGGTCATGGAGGTGACTGAGACCCGGGCGGCAGAGGCCGGGCAGGATGTGTTCCTGACCATCGATGCGAATCTGACCAAATACTGCTACGACATGCTGGAGAAGGAGATCGCCTCCATTCTGGTGGCTCACATCAACAATTATTCCGAAGCACCGGAATTCAATGACGATAATATCATCCCCATCACGGATGTCTATGCCGCATTGTTCGGAAATAATCAGATCAAGCTGGATAAAATGAAGGAGCCTACAGCCACCACCCATGAAAAATACATTTATAAGCTGTATCAGAGCTATAAATCATCGGTGCTTTCCAGGATCCGTTCGGAGTTTACGGATTCCCCCACGGCTGTGGCCGGATTATCCAGAGAATATCAGGATTATATGGAATACATCTGCGAGATGCTTTCGAACGAAGGGCTCTATGCGCGGGACAAGGTGGATGATACGGATACCACATTTGTCAGCTATGTAAACGGCAAGATCAGTCTTCAGACCTTCCTTCGTTACCTGATCAGTATCGAAGCCATCGATGTGTCCTCCATAGAGAAGGAGGATACCTACTATGATTCGGAGGAGATCTATCAGATCCTGTACAAATACATCCTGGAATATCTGGATGATGACAGCACCTTCGATAAAATGATGCTCCGGGTCATGATCCAGCGGGATGACATCACGGGGAAGGATGTGATCGATCTGATGTACGAGCAGGAGGTCCTGAAGGCGGAAAATGATCAGGAATACAAGGACTATTCGGCAGGGGCCTACAGCTCATATGATTTTATGATAATGAAGATCAAGAAGCTGGATATCACACCGGCCATGCTGGCCCTGAAGCCCTGCTCCGGTTCCGTGGTGGTAACGGACGTGCGGAACGGAGAGGTTCGAGCACTGGTCAGCTATCCCAGCTATGATAACAATTATCTCACAAATTACGTGGATGATGCATATTATCAGCAGCTTCTGGAGGATCAGACCACGCCCCTCAACAACCGGGCGCTGACCACACGTACCGCACCTGGATCCACCTACAAGATGATCTCATCCATCGCAGGCGTTGAAGAGGAAGGGATCCTCCTGGAGGAGGAGATCAAGGATGAAGGAATCTTTGATAAGGTATATACCAAGCCGGCCTGCTGGCTGTACAACAAGAACGGGGATACCCACGGAAGTGTTGATATACCCCATGCGCTGGATGTGTCCTGTAACTATTTCTACTATGTGGTGGGATATCGACTTGCCACGAAGAGCGGAACCTACGTGGACTCCGAGGGAGTAAAGGCTCTGGCAAAATACGCTGCCAAGTTCGGACTGGATGCCAAGACCGGCATCGAACTGGATGAGATCTCCCCCCATATTTCGGATAATGATGCGGTTATTTCCGCCATAGGGCAGGGGCGTAACTCCTTTGCCCCCATACAGCTGTCCAGATATGTCTCCACCATTGCAAACGGCGGAACCTGCTATGATCTGACCATCCTGGACCGGATCGAGGACGGAAACGGAAAAGTAGTACGGACCAACAAGCACAATGTTCATTCCCAGGTGGAAATATCCGCCGCCTTGTGGGATAAGGTACATACGGGAATGCGTCTGGTGGTTACGGATGACCTGGAAAGCGACAAGATGCTGAACGGGCTCAAGGTGGAGGTGGCCGGCAAAACGGGAACCGCACAGGAAAACAAAAATGATCCGTCCCATGGTCTGTTTGTTTCCTACGCACCCTATGAGTCGCCGGAGATTTCGGTCACAACGGTCATTCAGAACGGATATGCTTCCTCCAATGCGGCGGAGCTGACCGGATTCATTTATGCTTATTTATATGACAAGGAAGCCCTGGCAAATTCCGAACTCACCGGAGCCGGCTCATTGTCTGATTAATTATCGGAAGGATCACTATGTTCAAACGATATCGACTGAGAGATTTCAATTTCATACTGGCTCTGTCCGTGATCCTGCTGATGGTTCTGGGTGTATTTCTGATCAACAGTGCGGATTCCTCCTTTACGATGAAACAGGCAGTGGGTGTCGCAGGGGCTGTGATCATAATGATCATAGTGTCACTGGTGGATTACCATTTCTGGCTGAATCTCTATCTGGTCATCTACGGAGCAGCTCTGTTTTTTCTGCTGGCAGTGCTTTTCTTCGGAAATACCGTAAATAATGCGACCCGCTGGTTTACCATCGGCGGACTGACCTTCCAGCCATCGGAGCTGGCGAAAACCCTGATGATCATTTTTATGGCTTCGCTTCTGGATCGTATGGTAAAGGAGGAGCAGGTGTCCCGGCTGAAGGGACTTCTTCTGTTCGCCGTCAGTGTGGCGGTCCCCACCTTCCTGATCTTCCGCCAGCCGGACCTTTCCACCACCATCTGTATGGTGGTTGTCATGATTCTCATGCTGTATCTGGCCGGACTGAGCTACAAGGTGATCTTTATCACATTGCTGATCCTGATCCCCGCTGCCAGCCTGTTCATGTGGTATATCCAGAGACCCGATCAGAAGCTGCTAAATCCTTACCAGGTAGACCGTATCATGGCCTTCCTGAACCCATCGGAATTCCTGGATGCACAGCAGTCCAATTCCGTTATGGCCATCGGCTCCGGCCAGCTTTGGGGAAAGGGACTGAATCCGGGCCAGGATGTGGTTACGGTCAGTTCCTCCAGGCTGATCTCCGAGCAGCAGACGGACTTCATTTTCTCCGTCATCGGGGAGTCCTTCGGCTTTGTCGGAAGTATATTCGTTATTGCAATCATTCTGCTCATAGTGTTACAATGTATAAGGGTGTCCAGGAGAGCGAAGGACACCGGAGGCATGTTACTTGCAGGGGGTGCTGCATGCCTTTTTGCCATTCAGTCTTTTATAAATATCGGAGTGGCAACCGCGGTTCTTCCGAACACAGGAATCCCGCTTCCTTTCATCAGTTACGGGCTGACTTCCTTGCTCAGCTCGGCGATCATGATCGGAATCGTGTTAAATGTGGGAATGCAGCCGGAGAGGTATTGATACTTATCAATGGGGGATAATGTATGAATGTAGTGCTTATAGCTCATGATCCCAAGAAGAAGCTGATGCAGAATCTCTGTATCGCATACCGGGGTATCCTGAGTCATCACACCTTGTATGCAACTGAGACCACCGGACGACTGGTAGAGGAGGTTTCCGGTCTGTCGGTTCATAAATTTCTGGCAGGCCATCTCGGAGGCGTACAGCAGATCGGAACACAGATCGAAAGCAACCAGATGGATCTGGTGATCTTTATGCGTGATCCGATGATGCACATGACCGCAACTAATGACTTTGTGAACATCTGTACCTTATGTGATGTTCATAATATTCCTATTGCAACCAATCTTGCCACAGCTGAGCTGATGATCAAATCTCTGGAACGCGGAGATTTGGACTGGCGGGATCTGTACAAACATTGATTATGCGAAAAGGTTTTTTCTATCTGATCTTTATTCTGTGTCTGACCGCGGGAATCTTTGTATGGGCATTTATGATGAGTCGTTCCTATGAAGATCCCTACAACGGAGAGGTGGACATATCCGGTGATATGGAAGGTCTTTCCGTCTCCAGACTGCCGGGCTATGCGACCCGTTACGCAGTGGTGGCCAACAAAGAAGAGATAAATGCAGAAAAATTTGAGGACAGCACCTATGCTGCCATCATGGTAAATAATGAAACAAAAGAATGTCTCGTGGCACATAATGTTCACGAAAGGATCTACCCGGCCAGTATGACGAAGCTGTTGACCGGGATTGTTGTGTGTGACGCCATCGAAGCAGGGGAGATCTCCATGGATGAGATCATTACCGTGGATCATGATATCCGTTTTGATGATACCCTTGCGGTACAGAGTTCTCTGTCCATCGGGAGCAAAATATCCGTACGGAATCTTCTCACCGCACTCATGCTTTCCTCCTATAATGACTATGCCATTATCCTGGCGGAGAAGATCGCAGGAAGCGTTGAGAAATTTGCCGAACGGATGAATGAAAAGGCAAGATCCAGCGGTGCGACGAATACACATTTTACAAATCCCCACGGACTGGATGATCTGGATCATTATACCACAGCATACGATATGTATCTCATTGTAAATGCGGCGGAAGAGTACGAGCTGCTGCAGGAGATCGACGGATACACGGATTATACATATACCTATGAGGACGGTGCCGGAAATGTATGGGACGATACTGCAACCGCCACCAACCATTTTATTACGGAACAGGGGACACTGCCTTCCAATATAGTGATCCGTGCATGGAAGACCGGAACCACAACAGGTGCCGGCAACTGTCTCACCATGAATGTACTGATCAATGATAAAAGCTATACCATGATGGTTGCGGACAGCATTTCCAAGGATGATCTGTATCAGAAATACAGCATCCTGTTTAATATGGCAGACTAAGAGGGGAACGGGATGGATCAGAAGAATCGGAAAAAAGTGGTCCGAATGAATAAAAGAATACAGATCAACTCGGCACTGATCATTTTCGGAATCATTCTGATCTATGTGGTGGCGAGTGTTTTCCTGTCCCTTCGGAAGGAACCCATCACCACCTACAAGGTAAATGCCAGTAATATCAACAACAATATCATCTGTGACGGGATCGCGCTCCGGCAGGAGAAGGAGATCAGTTCGGACAAGTCCGGCTACGTCTGTTATTTTGTCCGGGACGGCGACAAGGTAGCCAAGAATTCTGCCGTCTGTACCGTGGATGAGACCGGAAATCTGATCCAGACCGTAGAAAAGAAGGATTCGGATGATGCCAAATTCAGCAGTGCGGACTATCTGGAGATCCGATCAACCATCGATCTTTTTAAAACCGGTTATTCGGATACGGATTTCTATCAGGTATATACCTTCCGCGACAATATCGAAAGCAAGGTCATGGAAATGGCCAATCAGCTGATCATGAAGGAATATACCGCACAGGGTTCCACTGCGAAGACCACGGTGCGGAATATGACGGCCCCCGAAAGCGGTATCGTAACCTATTATACGGACGGATATGAGAAGCTGACTCCCGAGACCCTGCAGGAATCGGATTTTGACAGGACCAAATATAACCGGAAGGCATTAAAGAGCGGAGAGATCATCGAAGCCGGGAAAACCATCTACAAGCTGACCTCCAGTGAATCCTGGAATATCTGCTGTTATATCACCATAGACCAGGCCAATACCCTGGCGGATGAGAATTCTCTGGTTTATTCCATCAACAATTCCGATACGGAGATCAGTTCCAAATATGACATGATCCGTTCCGAGAACGGATATATCCTTGTGCTTCCTCTGGAAAAGTATATGATCGACTATGTGGATGAACGTTTTCTGTCAGTGGAGATCATACTGGACCGGTATGAAGGACTGAAGGTTCCCAATACTGCCATCATCGATAAGCAGGTTTATAAGATCCCCCTGGAATTCTTTACCGCCGGCGGAAATGAGTCCGGGAATGATAAGGTCTATGTTCAGTACACGGACGAGGAAGGCAACAAGACGGTAAAGGATGTGGATACCACCATTTATCAGTCCGATGAGAAATTCTGCTATGTGGATCCGATCCCATTTTCGGATTCGGATATTCTGATCATTCCGGATTCTTCGGACACGAAGCCGGTATCCACCCTGGAGCATACCACCCTGAAGGGTGTATATATTGCAAATAAAGGCGTGGCTGATTTCTCTCAGATTGCCGTGATCAAGGAGGGAGAGGAGTTTACCATCGTCGATACCAAAAACCGTCTCCGGGAGTTTGACAATATTGTCATGGATGCTTCCCAGGTGACGGAAAATCAAGTGTTATATTAGAAAGGCTGTATTCATGATCACTGATAATTATAATGAGGTTAAAAAGAAGGTAGAGGAGGCTGCGATCCGCGCCGGCAGAGATCCCCGGGACATCACCCTGATCGCAGTATCCAAGACAAAGCCGCTGGAGGATATCGAGACTCTGATCCGGATCGGCGTGAAGGAATTTGGGGAGAACAAACCTCAGGAATTAAAGAGCAAATATGACACGGTGTCCGTTCCGGTTCATTTTCATCAGATCGGACATCTTCAGACCAACAAGGTAAAATATGTGATCGACCGGGCAGTGCTGATCCACTCCGTGGATTCCATGCATCTGGCAGAGCAGATCCAGAAGGAAGCTGAGAAAAGGGACATCACAGCCCAGGTTCTGATCGAAGTAAATGCAGCGGAAGAGGATACAAAGGACGGCGTTACCATAGCCGAAACACCGGAGCTGGTCCGTCAGATCAGTCAGCTTCCCAATGTGAAGATCCGGGGACTTATGACCATAGCTCCCTTCGTGGATGATCCGGAAAAAAATCGGCCGATTTTCCGTGCAATGCACGAATTATTACTTGACATAAAATCACAAAGAATAGATAATGTAGACATGAGTGTGCTTTCCATGGGAATGACCAATGATTATGAGGTGGCCATTGAGGAAGGCGCAACCATGGTTCGTGTCGGTACCGCGATCTTCGGTGCCAGGGACTACAGTATGAAATAAAAGGGAGAAGAAGAATGGCGAAAGGGAAAAAGAGCTTTCTGGATTATTTTCGTGTAAGTGATGCAGACGATGAAGATTATGATGAGGATACCGATGATCTCTTCGATGAGGAAGACGAAGATGATGAGGGCTTCTCATTTGGAAGAAAGAAGAAAGAGAAACAGGCCGCAGCAGTAAATCCTGCACCACAGCCTGCCCCGCGTCCGCAGTATACACAGCCTGCCCCGGTTCCGAGACAGCCTGCATATCAGCCGGCATCCACTTCTTATTCTGCTGCCTCTACAAGTCGTACCAAGAGGCCAAGACCGGAGGAGAATAAATTGGTATCCTTTGAAAATCAAAAGCGTTCGAATTATAAGCCTTCCAGTGAGGTATATGTTATAAAGCCACAGGAATTTGATGATGCGCAGACCGTTTCCGATTTCCTGAAAGCAGGAAAGACCATCGTGATCAATATGGAAGGCATCCAGCTTGATCCCGCACAGAGGATCATCGATTTCATTGGTGGTGCATGTTATGGTCTGGGTGGAGATCTGAGAGCGATCTCTTCCAACATTTTCATCGCCGCACCGAATAATATCGAGGTGTCCGGCGATCTGAGAGATGAGATTTTAAATGAATCCACCTTGTCGCCTCAGTTAGGGAAGTATTAAAAGGGTTTGTATCATTTGTGGAGAGGTAGTCGTTCATGCTTACGCCGGTTGATATTCAACAGAAAAAATTTAAATCCGGGCTGGGTTACAACAAAGAAGATGTAAATCAATTCTTCCACGAAGTATCTGTCAGTTATGAGGAGTTATACCGTTCAAATGCCGATCTGAAGGAGAAGGTAATAACCATGACGGATACTCTGCAGCATTATAAGGCTACAGAGGATAATCTTCAGAAGTCCCTGATGCTTGCAGAGAAGAATACCGAGGAGCAGAAGACAAATGCCCAGCGGGAAGCCCGAAATATTGAGGCGGAGGCAAGAAGCCGTGCCAATGAGATTGTAAAGGACGCCCAGGCACAGCTGGCATATATGGAGCAGCGTATGGAGGAGCTCCGTGATCAGTATGCGGAATATAAGCAGAAATTCGCGGATACGATCCGGACGCATTTACGTGAACTGGGTGAGTGGGATTTCGATCCCGAAAATGATATGTCTACAAGAGAACCGAAGCCGGAACCGGAGCAAAACAGTGGTTTTGGCCGAGGCCTCGGCGGAATGGACGGAGATTTCGGTTTTCAGTTCTCCGATGTTCCGAGCAGGGAAGATTCCGGTCTGGGTGGATCCGGTGGTATCGGCGCCTCCAGAGATGAACGTCGCAGCAGCGCAACCAATGTATACGGTTCCGTTCTGGGCGGCGAAGGGATCGATCCTTTTGCAGGTATGTAGCAGAAATCAGATCATGAAATCCACGGGGACAGCAATCGAAATCGCAGGCTTCATGTCAGGACCTGACATAGGGCCTGTGATTTCGTCTACTGTCCCCGTTGTATGATATTTCAGAAGAATCTAAAGAAGGAACAATTCTATGCGCACAAAAAAGTATATTCTGTTATTTCTCGGGATCGCAGCCGTGATCCTGTTGGATCAGATCACAAAGCTGATGGTGGTGGATCACCTGGCACTGGGGGAGAGTTATCCCCTGATCCGGGATGTGTTTGAGTTTCAGTATATTCAGAATACGGGAATGGCCTGGGGCATGATGGCGAACAAAACCTGGCTCCTGGCTGTGATCAGCGTGGTCCTGATGGCCGGATTATTCTACGTTTATCATAATGTGCTTGAGGGAAAATACTACCTTCCGCTGCGTATCCTGATCTGTTTTATCATCGGTGGTGCCATCGGAAATCTCATCGACCGGATCCGTCTCGGCTATGTGATCGATTTTCTATCCTTCAAGCTGATCAATTTCCCGATCTTCAACGTGGCGGATATTTTCGTGACCGTCAGCGTGATCCTGATCATTATTTTCATGATCTTCAAATACCGGGGAAAGGATCTGGACGTTCTTCTGGGAGATAAGATCCGTCTGGAGGACGGAACCTATGCCGAGAAGAAGGCATCTCGCAAACTGAAGGAAGAAATCAAAGTAGAAACCAAAGAAGAATCAAAAGAAGAAACAGTAGAAGAAAC
>CADBOW010000224.1 GCA_902796375.1 uncultured Lachnospiraceae bacterium
CCACAGCTCACCGGAGCTGATGTCCTCAAGACCTGCGATCATACGCAGTGTTGTGGACTTACCGCATCCGGAAGGTCCAACGAAGATAATGAACTCCTTATCCTGGATCTCCAGGTTGAAGTCCTTAACAGCGTTGAAGCCGTTCGGATAGATCTTGTAAATGTTCTTCAGTGATAAACTAGCCATGTTTACTTCCTCCTAATAAAAATAACTAAGAATAGTTTACTTCCACTTTTTCACTGCTACTAATATTAACCTTTTTAGGGGTATTAAACTATATGTGAATTGCATAAATAACTCAAAAAATCTTTGTCTATCTTGCACACAGCCCGATTTACGCCCATCACTTTTCACAAAAAAAGACAGGTGCCACTTTTGAAATACACCTGTCTTTTGTGAAATATATATCAAAAAATGAAGCGATGCTGAAAGATGCCAAAATCCGCCATCCAATCTTGTACAACATGACTACGAATCTGCTAATTTGAAGCCAGAATATCGTTATCCGTACCAACCACCAGAACCACATCCAGATCGGAAAGATCCACATCCGTGTCGTCCTTCTTGATCGCTTCCTTCTCAACCGTAGCTCCGGGGAGAACCTCCGTCAGCTCCGATCCCGCGCCTTCCTTCAGCACAAAGATCTTGGATTTGGAAATCTCAGACATATAGTTTCCGGCTTCAACCGAGGTATATCCCACTCCGGCCAGCTTCTCCTTCCAGGCACCTGCCAGTCCCGGAGTCTGGGTACCGTTCAGCACTGCGATCTTGATCCCGTAGTCCACCTTCGGTGCTTCCGTAGTCGCTTCCGTGGGTGATGCCGTCAGGAGTTCGTCCTGCTGTATTTCAGTTGCCGCAGCTGCTCCGGATCCGGTGGAAGCGGTTTCCTTTCCCTTGTTGTGAAGCAGTGAACGCACCAGCGCAAACACCAGACATGCAATCACGATCCCCAGGATCACTACTACTGCACGAAGAAACATTGAAAAAAAGATACCTGTAGCACTCGGTTTCTTCTTCATTCCAAAAACCTCCTGTTTATCCCCCAAAAACTCATAGAACAGAGTTTTCTTTCTTCACTAATCTATAGTATAACAAATGTCATTTCCGTTTTCAAACAAAATGAAAATGTGTTACAATATATTTTAGATAAACCGCCCTGATTTCGCGGAATCCCGCGGATTTCGGGCGTGCAGGACCATTTACGAAAGGAACGGATCTTAAGAAAAGATGAAAACAGCCTTGATCACAGGTGCATCCCGGGGAATCGGACGCGCTGCCGCCCTGCGGCTGGCAGAGAGCCGCCTCTATCCTCTCCTCTGCATCACCGCCCACCAACAGGATACTGCCCTTCGGGAACTGAAGGACGAGATCATCTCCCGCAACCCGGAGCAGTCGGTCTTCCTTTCTCTGGGGGATGTGGCCGATTCTTCCTATGCATCCGAACTGAAGGAGCAGCTGACACAGGCCGGAGGAACGGTCCGGCTCCTGATCAACAATGCCGCCATCAGCTTTCACGGACTCCTGTCCGATCAGACACCGGAGGAATGGAACCGGGTGATCGGAACGAACCTGTCCTCTCTATATAATATGTGTCATACTTTTATCCCAGATCTTATGTCAACCAACGACGGACGGATCATCAACCTGTCCTCTGTCTGGGGTGCCGTCGGTGCCTCCTGCGAGGTGGCCTACAGCGCAGCGAAGGGAGGGGTCGACTCCTTCACCCGGGCACTGGCCAAGGAACTGGCGCCTTCGGGGATCGCGGTCAACTGTCTGCAGATGGGGGTCGTCGATACCGATATGAACCGAAACCTGAGTCCCTCGGACCGCAGTGCCCTGATGGATGAGATTCCCCTCGGACGGTTCTGCACCCCCCAGGAGGCTGCGGAGGCCATATTCCACCTGTCGGAGATGCCCTCCTATCTCACCGGTGCAGTGATCCGAATGGACGGCGGATGGTACTGACCGGCAGCGGAACAGAATCTTTCAATATGAAGAAGGAGCGATCAGCATGGGAGATGTATTTGTAGAATTCTTCTCGGAAGAAGCCCTGGAAAATATCATGGCGCTTCTGCAATACAAGCCGGAGCGGATCATTTATCTCGGGCACAAACACAACATGATCACGAAGAAAATGAAGAGCCTTCGGAAGTTCGCTTCCATAACGGCTCCCGATACCATCCTGGAATTCATCGAGGTACCCCGGGACAGCCTGGAGCTCTGCATCCAGACCATCGACGATATCTGCGAAGAATATCCGGACGCCCGGTTCGAGCTGACCGGCGGCGGTGAAATGTTCCTCATCGCCTTCGGCTATGTCAGTGCATCCCGGAGTCCGAAGACCCTCCGGATCGATCCCTATACAGGAACGGAAATGGATTTTCAAAATGAATCCGCTCCCGTTTCCTCAAAAACGGACGTCCGGATCTCAGTTGCGGAAAATATCGTGCTTCATGGCGGAGTCCTTCGTTCCCCTATGAACAACTGGCGTTTCACCGAGCAGTTCCGTGACGAGATCCGCACCATCTGGGGCGTGGCCCGGGAACTCCGGCACAACTGGAACAAGCATTGCTCCGTCATCGAAGAGGTGGTGAAGAATTACCCTGCGGATGACGCCGGCGTCTACCGTCTTCCGAAGGCTGCCCTCCGGGACGCGGTTCAGATCCTCCAGCGTCTTTCCGAGATCAGCATGATGGATTTCTTCCGATATGAAAGATCCCAGGTGGTATTCCGTTTCCGGTCAAAGCAGATCCGGGAGATCGTCACAAAAACCGGCAATATCCTGGAGCTCCACGTATACGAGGTGGCCACGCGAAAGCCCACCGAGTTTACGGATGCGGCCATCGGCGCTGTCATCGACTGGGACGGGGAAGCAGACCCGGATGCGGAATTTACCTATGACGGACGGCCCCGGAGTGAGACCATTAATGAGATCGACGTGATCCTGATGCGATCCGCGGTTCCCACATTTATCTCCTGTAAAAGCGGTCGGGCCGACTCCAAAGCACTTCACGAGCTGGAAACCGTCACAAGCCGGTTCGGCGGACGTTATGCAAAAAAAGTGCTGGTGATGGCATCGCCCTGCGACACCTCCACCAGCGGCACTTCCTTCTTTAAACAAAGAGCAAAAGATATGCATATCTGGGTCATAGATGATGTATACTCCATCACAGATGCCCAGCTGATGCGGAAGCTTATGCGGATCCAGGGTGTATGACATCCCCTGGATCTTTTCTTTTTTCTGTTATTCCTAATCCTTCTGATAGTTTGCGAATCTCGTATATTTTCCCTGCCACAGAAGCTCGATGGGACCCGTGGAGCCGTTTCGCTGTTTTGCCACTATGATCTCCGCCACTCCGGGCTTCTCGCTTTCGGAATTATAATAATCATCCCGGTAAATGAACATGACCACATCCGCGTCCTGCTCGATGGATCCCGACTCACGCAGATCCGCCAGCACCGGCCTGTGATCCGGTCTGCCGTCCACCGCCCGGTTCAGCTGTGACAGCGCGATCACCGGGACCCCCAGTTCCCGGGCCAGACCCTTTAATGCACGGGAAACCTCAGCCACGAACTGCTGACGGGATTCCACACGGCCGGAAGCGGTCATCAGCTGCAGGTAGTCCACAATGATCAGCCCCAGCTTCTGCGTCCGCTGCAGATTCCGGCATTTGGAGCGAAGCTCCGGGATCGTGATGGCCGAATTATCGTCGATAAAAAGCGGTGAAACCGCCAGACGCTGTGTGCTCTCTATAATACGGTCCCAGTCATCATCCGTCAGTTCTCCGGTACGGATCGCCTGCGCATCCACGATGGCATCCATGGCGATCATTCGGGTCACCAGGGATTCCTTGCTCATCTCCAGTGAGAAAATGACGGTAGGCACCTTCTCCTCCAGGATCACATGCTTTGCAATATTCAATACCAGCGCGGTCTTTCCCATGGCCGGCCGGGCAGCCACCAGGATCAGTTCGCCTTTATGTAAACCAGTCAGCTTGCGATCCAGATCAATGTATCCGGTGGGCAGTCCGTTGATTCTGCCGTCCTTTCTGGTAGCCTCCTCGATCTCATCGATCACATCCACCACAATGCTCTGCATGGTGGCGAAATCCCTGTTTCCGTTCTTGGACTGGACCAGATTGTAGATGCTATCCTCTGCCCGATCCAGGATCTGATCCGCACTTCCCTGGGCCTCATAGCAATCCTTCGCGATGGAATCCGTGGTGTGGATCATCTGTCTCAGGAGTGATTTCTCCCGGACGATCCTGGCATAATCCATAGCAAATACGGAGGTATCCTGGTCCGCCAGAATATCGCCGAGAAACGACATCTGATAAAGCATTTCGGGAGCACCCATGGATCGAAGACGCTCCGCAAGGATCACGTCGTCCACTGCTTTTCCTTCATTATGCAGGCTTAAGATCGCATCAAAAAGGATCCCATACTGGCTGTTATAAAAATCCTCCTTCACCAGAACACCGCTGACATCGGAAACCGCATCCGCATCCATCAGCATGGATCCGATCACCCTGCGTTCAGCGTCGGAATCGTGGGGCAATATCCTTTTTACCGTTTTCTCCGTTTCCGCCATATCAAGCCTGTTCCTTTACATTTACAAGCAGCTCGGCGGTCACCTCCGGATGAAGCTTGATCGCCACCTTATAACTTCCCAGATTCTTGATCGGATCCTTCACCTGGATCTTTTTCTTGTCAATCGTAAGTCCCAGCTGTTTCTTCATCAGCTCGGCGATCTCCTTGGAGGAAATGGAACCGAAGGCTCTTCCTCCCTCTCCCACCTTGATCTCGGCGGTCACCGACTGCTCTCCGATCTTTGCCGCAAGCTCTCTGGCCTCAGCCAGATTCTCCGCAGCCACCTTGGCATCATTCTGATTCTTCAGCTTCAGATCGTTCAGATTCTTGGCATTTGCCTCTACTCCCAGCTTCTTGGGAAGCACGTAATTCCTTGCATAGCCGGGGTTCACCTCTACGATCTCCCCCTTCTTTCCCAGTGATTTTACATCCTGTAACAATATGATCTTCATCCTGTACTTATCCTTTCCGATTTTTCTTACCTGACCGGATACTTCCCGGTTCCGACTTTGCTTTCCGGTTCCGACTTCATTCCCCGGTCGGATACTTCCCGGTTCCGACTTCACTTCCCCGGTCAGATACTTCCCTCTTCCGACATCTGCTTCAGAATCTGTCGGAGTCGAAGGAAGAACTCTTCCTTTGTGGAGTTCTTCACCTGAGCGCCTGCCACGGTAGCATGGCCGCCGCCGTTGAAATGCTCCATGATCACCTGAACATTTACATCCCCGATGGACCGGGCCGATACGTAGAGCGTCCCGTCCTCTCCCTCGGTCACGACAAAGGAAGCCTTTATATTTTCCACATTTAAAAGTTCATTTGCAGCCTTTGCAACCGGAACCGTAGGTGCATCCGAGGAATCCGGATCCGGCTCCACGTAGGACAGGGCAAAGCAGTCCATATAGATCTCCGCATTGCTGATTCCCTGCGCCCGCTCCTTCATGGATACCAGACTGCTCCGGAACATCTTCCGGACACGGGTGATATCCGCACCGCTCTTCCGAAGATAGGATGCCGCCTCAAAGGTCCGCACTCCGGTCTTCGTCAGGAAATTATCCGTATCGATGAGGATTCCGGAATACATGGCATCCGCTTCCACCGGACGTATCTTCGGTTTTACGGAAATGTACTGGAACATTTCCGTGATCATCTCGCAGGCCGAAGATGCGAAGGGCTCGATGTACGAGAGGGTTGCATTTTCAATGGGCTCATTGGACTGACGATGATGATCGAATACCACCACGGTGGAAACCATGGAAAGCAGCTCCTCACACTCCGTCATGCTGGGGCGGTTGACATCACATACCACAACCATGGTGGTTGCGTCCACCATGGTAAGGGCCTGTGCGCTGGATACGATCATATCCGAATACTGATTGCTGTTCTTAAAGCTGTTGACCAGCGGATCGATGGCATCCGTCTCCCCGTTTAATACGATATATGCTTTTCTGCCCAGGGTTGTCACCAGCCGGTGAATACCCACGGCAGATCCGAAGGCATCCGCATCCGGCCGCTTATGGGCCATGATGAGAACTTTCTCCTTATTCTCCAGAAGCTCCTCGAAGGCCTGCGCCTTCACACGCGCCTTCACACGGGTGGTCTTCTCGGTACCGGTACTCTTTCCGCCGTAGTAGGTAACCTGTTCACCGAACTTCAGGGCCACCTGATCACCGCCGCGTCCCAGTGCCAGACCGATGGCGATCTTGGCATTTTCAAAGGCGTCCGTGAAGCTTTCATTTCCTGCTCCGATACCGATGGAAAGGGTCATGGGAATCTCATTTCCCACGTTGATGCTCTTAACATCATCCAGCAGAGAGAACCGGTCCGACTTCAGTGTCTGCATATACTTCTGCCGGAACACGAAGAGGTATTTGTCATTCTCCAGGTGCTTTACGATGGCATCGATATTCGACAGATACATGTTGATCTTCCGGTCAACCAGTGCTGTCAGAATGGAGTGCTTCACCTCCTCCAGGGAATTCATAACCTCATCATAGTTATCAATGTAGACCAGACCTGCGATCAGCTTCTGATCATAGGTTTCCTGCTCCAGACGCCTCTCGTTGGTCACATCAAACATATGCATGACCAGAACCACGTCCTCTTCCTGATTGTCCCCGGGCTCCCCGTCAAAAACAGCCGATAGATCCACCCGGCGGATCTTCGCATTGTAGCTCCGTTCCCCCAGGTCCACACTCATGGAGATCTCGCCTTCAATATCATCCAGCACCTCCGGCGTCAGATCGGGAATATAGCTGTCGATCCTTCTCTGGAGGAATTTCTTCTCATTGACATCGATGGCCCGGTAAAACCTGGCATTGGCCCACATCACCCTTCCGTCCAGATCCAGCAGCACATAGGGCACATCCAGGCCATGCAGCAGCTCCTTCTGCACCTTTCCCTGCTCCAGGGAATAATCCACCATGGTGGACCGGAATACCGGCATCAGTCGATAATACGCGAAGAACACCACCAGAATATAGGCTGCAATGATGATGGCGGAAATGATGGTCTCTCTGGAATCGATCCCGTACTGCACAACAACGATCACCAGGAAAACCAGCGCCAGAAGGATCGGAAGCAGCGTCAGATATTTAATTTTATTCCGCATTCTTCTGCTGTTCATGTCACTTACTTCCCGAGACTCTCCAGACGCTCCAGCACCTGTGCATAGGTCTCTTTATATTTCTGTAATTTCTGTTTCTCTTCCTCTACCTTTGCTGCGGGAGCCTTGCTGAGGAAGCGTTCATTTCCCAGCATGTTCTCACCGCGCTTGATCTCGCCCTCCAGGCGGGTCTTCTCCTTCGTGAGACGCTCCAGCTCCTTCTCCATATCCACCAGATCCGCAAAGGGCATATACAGCACGGCATTGTGGATCACGGCCGACACCGCATCCTCTGCGATACCGGATCTGTCCGCCTGTACCGACACCTCGCCGGCATATGCCAGGGGTGCAAAGAAATTCTTCGTTTCGGCAAACAGCTTCTGCAGCTCCTCTTCCTCCGTAACCACGATCACGCTGGCCTTCTTTGACGGCGGCACATTCATTTCCGCACGTACATTCCGGATGCTCCGGACAGCCTCTTTGAGGATGTCGGTATGCTTCTCCTCTTCTGCAAAATGAAGCTCCTCGTCGTAAACCGGCCAGGAAGAGATCATGATGGACTCCTCCTCCGTCAGTGTACAGTAGATCTCCTCCGTAACAAACGGCATATAGGGGTGCAGCAGCTTCAGTGCATCGGTCAGCACGGTCTTCAGGGTATACAGGGCTGCTGCCTTGGTTTCATCCGCATCATCCCAGAGTCTCGGCTTCACCATCTCGATATACCAGTCGCAGAACTCCTCCCAGAGGAAGCTGTAAATCTTGTCCGCAGCGATACCCAGCTCGTACTTCTCCATATTCTCGGTAACATCCTTCACCAGGGTGTTGCACTTGCTGAGGATCCAGCGGTCCGCCAGTGTCAGCTGTTCCTCTGTAACGGCATCAATGGCCGCTGCATCGGCCTTATCAATATTCATAAGGATGAATCTGGATGCATTCCAGATCTTATTTGCGAAATTCCGGCTGGCTACCACACGCTCCCAGTAGAAACGCATATCATTTCCAGGTGCATTTCCGGTGATCAGGGTGAGCCGCAGGGCATCCGCACCATAGGTGTCGATGAGCTCCAGGGGATCGATGCCGTTGCCCAGGGACTTGGACATCTTCCGTCCCTGGCTGTCCCGGATCAGTCCGTGGACGTACACGTCGTGGAAAGGCACCTGTCCCGTGGTCTCCAGGGCCGAGAATACCATCCGCA
>CADBOW010000225.1 GCA_902796375.1 uncultured Lachnospiraceae bacterium
CCCGGTTTACCGGCTGATCCCTCAGCGACCGCAGGGAAATATTTTCTATCTGTATCAGAGCAATTTCTCCATGCCGATCCGGAAGAGAGAATGGGAATTCATACTGGAGCTCTGCCGGATGACGCAGATGGCGATGACGGTTCCGCTGTATCCCATTGCTCCGGAGCATGACTGCGAAGAGGCGTTTGAGTTTCTGATCCCGGCTTATCAGGGGTATTGTAAGAGGAGAGAGGAAGGACCTCTTGTACTGCTTGGTTCCGGAGCCGGAGCCGGGCTGGCAGTATCGCTGATGCTGCAGATCTGGAAGGAGGGCCTGGCGGATCCGGATAAGATGGTGCTGCTTTCGCCGATGATGGATACGGAGTTCTTCGATGCGGAGCTGGAAAGGACTGTGAAGAAATATCGGAAGGAGGCAGAATTCCGGGCAGAGAAGGCTTTTCTGAACACCTATTGGGTGAAGAACTATGCGGGGCGGACGGAGTATACCGCACCCATTTATGAGGATCTTCATGATATCTGTCAGGATATTCTGGTGGTCTCCGGAACAAAGGATCCGGGAAATGGGTATGCCCGTTATTTCTCCGCCAAGGTCCAGGATACCGGTAATCCTCTGAAGTTCTTCGAATTCCGTGATATGGGCAGCTGCTTCTATCTGAGCAGCGGGAAGAAGGAAACGAAGCATCTGATGAAGGTGCTGCATGACGTTCTGCTGGATACGGATGAGGCAATCCTGTATCAGTATATGGAGGAGGTCCGGCAGAGGGCGGACTGGTCCAAATGGTTTCCCGAGGTGTTCCGTGACGAGCACGCGGTGAAGTATATCTCCGGACATCCCAAGCGGGCGGTCCGGGAACGAAAGGGTAAGAATATCTACAACCTGGTGGATGCCGGGATCCTGGCGGCCTATGATGATGCGGTGAGCCTCTTCCTGAAGGAATATCCGAATGGAACCGTGATCTATGTGGGCTGCAGTCTGGATACGATGCTGGAACGGGTAGATAACGGCAGGGTTTTGTGGTATAATCTCGACAGCCCGGGGCGCATGGCCATTCGGACCATGTATACCGGCCTTGGGAAGAGAGAGAAGCGGATCGAACGATCGGTGGATGATTTTGCCTGGATCCGGGAGGTTTCCCTGGATTCGGATCAGGGCGTGCTGTTCGTGGTCCGGGACATTTTCTCATACATGTCCCGTAAGGAAATGCGGGATTTCCTGAATCTTCTGTATCAGAATTTTCAGGGCTGCAATGTTCTGTTCGATATGCCAACCGCCAGAGCGCGGTTCATGTCAAACTGGAAGGGCAGGAGCCGAGGAGCTGAGTATCGGAAACGCCAGCTCTCCATGCGGGATCCCAGACGGGAGCTGGAGGTGATGAGTCCCATTTACGCCATTGTCTCCGTCCGGTCCGTTCTGGAGAAGATCCATCCACAGAAGTCCTGGAAGACGGGACTGAAGATGGCGCTGATGTCCAACCGGCGCCGGGAATCCTGGAAGATCGTGCATGTCCGTCTGGGATATGAGAAGTACAAAACCTTTGAATAGGACCTGATACCAGGGTCGAAGGATCACGAAGTGTGCATGCTGTGGGATCATGGCTGGGGACAAAATACCTTTTGACATCAATATTTTGAAATAAAAGAAATAGTAAGGGAGAACAAAAGTGGAAAAGAAGATCATGCTTGGAAATGAAGCAATCGCCAGAGGTGCATGGGAGGCCGGCGTCAAGGTGTCCTCCGCGTACCCGGGGACTCCGAGTACGGAGGTGAGCGAGAATCTGGTGAAGTACGAGGGCGTCTATGCCGAATGGGCACCCAATGAAAAGGTGGCAGCTGAGGTGGCCATGGGAGCATCCATCGTCGGAACCCGTGCCATGTGCGCCATGAAATGTGTGGGCCTGAATGTGGCCTCCGACCCGCTCTACACCGCATCCTATATCGGTGCGCTGGGGGGATTGGTATATATCGTAGCTGACGATCCGGGACTCTACAGCTCGCAGAATGAGCAGGATACCCGTATGATTGGCCGCTCGGCCCATGTACCGGTGATCGAGCCCTCCGACAGTGAGGAGGCCCGGGTATTTACAAAGCGCGCCTTTGAGATTTCCGAGAAGTATGATACACCGGTGATCCTTCGTACCACCACACGTCTGGCCCATTCCCAGGGGGTTGTGACCCTTGAGGACCGGGTGGTTCCCGAGGATAAGGAATATGTAAGAAATCCGGCGAAGAATATCATGATGCCCGGTATGGCTAAGGGCCGCCATATCTATGTAGAGCAGAGAGAGAAGCAGCTGGCGGAGGATGCCTGCAGCATCGATCTCAACAAGGTAACCTATGATGATACGAAGATCGGTGTTATCACCAGCGGTATCCCCTATCAGTACGTGAAGGAGGTTCTGCCCCATGCCAGCGTGCTGAAGCTGGGCATTGTACATCCTCTTCCGAAAAAGCTGATTGAAGAATTCGCTTCCAGGGTTGAGCGCCTCATTATCGTGGAAGAGCTGGAGCCGGTGATCGAGGAGCAGGTACGCTCCTGGGGCATCAAATGCGAAGGCAAGGAGCTCTTCACTCTTCAGGGTGAGTACAGCGCAAATATGCTTCGGGAGAAGCTCCTTGGACAGACTGTGGAGATCGAACCGGCGGCGCAGGTTCCCAACCGTCCGCCCATACTCTGCCCGGGCTGTCCCCATCGAAGCACCTATTCCGTATTGAAGAAGCTGGGGCTGCATGCATCCGGAGATATCGGATGCTATACCCTTGGAGCCGTGGCGCCTCCGAATGTGGTGGATACCACTCTCTGCATGGGGGGAAGCATCTCCATGCTGCACGGTATCGAGAAGGCAAAGGGCAAGGATTATACAAAGAAATGGGTGGCTGTCATCGGTGATTCCACCTTCCTGCATACCGGGGTCAATTCCCTGATGAACATGGTATATAATCAGGCTACCGGGACCGTGATCATTCTGGATAATTCCACCACCGGTATGACCGGACATCAGAACCATCCGGCCACCGGCAAGATGCTGAACGGTGAGACCACCTATGCCATTGATCTGGAGAAGCTGTGTCGCGCCATGGGGATCGAGGATGTATTCGTTATCGATGCCTTTGATCTTAAGGAGATGGAGCGCGTCATCAAGGAAGAAGTGGAGAAGGATGTGCTGTCCGTTATCATCGCCCAGTCTCCCTGCGCACTGCTGAAGTCCTATGTACCGAAGGGTAAGTGTAAGGTGGACCCGGAGAAGTGTAAGAAGTGCGGCATGTGTCTGAAGCCCGGCTGCCCGGCTATTAAGAAGGATGAGGAAACCGGCTGTGCGGTGATCGATGATACCATGTGCAACGGCTGCGGCCTCTGCCAGCAGTTGTGCCCGTTTGGTGCTATCGAGCTTATTACAAAATAACCTGTCATCCTGAGCATCGCGAAGGATCCTGCCGAGAATAATCGGGAGATTCTTCGAACTTCGTTCTCAGAATGACAAAGAGAATATAAGGAGAACAAGAAAATGTCAGTTATGAATATCATGATCGTCGGCGTGGGCGGACAGGGAACCCTGCTTACCAGCCGGATCTTAGG
>CADBOW010000226.1 GCA_902796375.1 uncultured Lachnospiraceae bacterium
CGCTGAGGCTTCTCCGGGTGCGGAAGACAGAAATACGGAGACACAGAAGCTGCGAGCAATGGTTACAGCAGGGATATGACCGGCGAAATTCGATATATATGTCGCAAGGGGGTAGACAAAATGAAGACGATCAATATTGTAAACGGCCCGCAGAATGTTTCGCAGATCATTCAGGGCTGTATGAGGATGCCGGCTCTCTCGAAGGAGGATGCGGCGAAGGTGATCCGCACATCCTATGAATGCGGGATCAATTTCTTTGACCATGCAACTGTTTACGGCGGAGGAGAGGCGGAGGTAAGGTTCAGTGAAGCGTTTCCGCTGACCGGACTGTCCCGGGAGGATATCTACATCCAGAGCAAATGCGGTATCCATCCGGAGCGCAGTGAGTTTGACTGGACGAAGGAGGATATTCTGGCAAGTGTAGACGGGATCCTGGAACGTCTGAAGGTAGATTATCTGGACACGCTGCTGCTGCACCGGCCGGATCTTCTCTTTGATCCGGAGGAGGTGGCGGAGGCATTTGACACTCTGGAACAGGCAGGAAAGGTGAAATGGTTCGGCGTAAGCAATCTGGTTCCCATGCAGCTGGAGCTGCTGAAGAAATATGTGAAGCAGCCCCTGATCATCAATCAGGTACAGCTTTCTCTGGAACAGTCGCAGCTGATCGATCAGGCGCTCTATATGAACAACAAAACCACGGAGTATTCCATCAACAGAGACGGGAATGTGCTGGATTACTGCCGGCTGAATGATATCACGATCCAGGCCTGGTCACCGCTGCAGATCGGGATGTTCGGCGGTTCATTTATCGGAAACGCGGATTATCCAGAGCTGAACAAGGCTCTGGAAGAGGTGGCGGAGAGAGAAGGAGTATCAAAGGCGGCGGTGGCCATAGCATGGATCCTTCGTCATCCGGCGAAGATGCAGGCGATCATCGGCTCCATGAATCCGGAGCATATTACCGATGCATGTGATGCGGCGAAGGTTACACTCTCGCATCAGGACTGGTACAGGCTCTATCTGGCATCCGGTAAATTTCTTCCCTGATGCTCTGTAAGATTTTTATTTTCGGATGAAAAATACAGAGGATTGTGATAAAATAGGGATATGGTTAAAAAAAATTTAAGGAGGGATATGTAAATGGGTAAACAAAGAACAATGAGACTAAGAGCCCTTGGGCTGATCCTCGGTTTTCTTCTGGTCTTCGGATTGGGAGCAAAGCTAAGCATGGATGTCTATGCGGAGGAAACGGGGGACGAGACGTATTCGGTCGCCGACTGCAGTATCTGGGTAAAGCAGAATCCTTGTATGTATACGGGAAAGGCACAAACTCCGGAAGTAGAGGTTTACGACATGCAGCGTAATCTGTTGCTTGTAGAGGGCAAGGATTATACTTTATCCTACGCAAATAATATCAATGTCGGAAAAGCTACTGTGGTTGTGACAGGAAAAGGCACGTATACGGGAAAGGCAGAAAGTTCGTTTATCATTGTTGATCTGGCGGAGTATGAATATGCTATACCGAAGCTGGAATTTGTAAAGGTAGATGCGGTCCCCACCGGTACGGACGGAAAGGTATCAACGGGAGATGCCAAGGTTACGATCGGATTCGAGGTTGATTCGACGATCTCTAGCATGAATGTTTATCCGATGCTGTCTTCAGCAGGTGGAGTCCCTGTGATCGTAGGACCGATCACATGCGCAAGACCGGATGACGGAATTCCGGAGAATATAGCGTGGACACCGTCTGTTACAGAAGGCAAGAATCATTTCACTTATACCTTTAACGTTCCCACACTGGCAGGCAGCGACAAGCAGGTTTGGGAAACCAGCGAGGATATCCAGATTGTAAACGGTGTAAAGGAAGGCGATCTGGTCGGTATTTGCTGTACGTCATTCGTTGACACGAAGATTGAAGGAGAATTTGTATCATTTGAATCAGAGTTCAGTGAGGTGGCTTTCTTTACGATGACATCGGACAGCGAGGGGGAGACCTATCAGACGGAAGAAAAGAAGATTTCCATTTCGGAAGCGATCGTGGACAGTGTGGAGAATAGGAAATATACCGGGAAAGCCATCAAGCCGGCAGTTACGGTAACGGTGGGAGATGAGACCCTGGTTGCGGGAACGGACTATACGGTATCCTACAAGAATAATATCGAAGTGGGAACGGCAACAGGAACCATCACCGGTATAGGGGACTACACAGATACGAAGACATTTAAATTCAAGATCGTTGCGAAGAAGATCAATCCGACGATTAATCTGAACAAAACTGCATTTTTATTTAACAATAAAGTTCAGACACCGACCATCAAATCCGTGAAGATTGGGACAACGAATCTGAAGAAAGGCCAGGATTATACGGTAAAGTATTCGGCTGGCAGAAAGAATGTCGGACAATACAAGATCAAGTTTACATTTAAAGGTAATTATTCCGGAACTAAGACCGTAACTTACAAGATTACTAAGGCAGTGAATCCGGCCACATTTGAGAAGAAAACCGTTAAGATCAAAGCGAGCGCTGTCAAATCCGGAAGTAAGAAGTTTTCGATCAAGAAGTTGATCACGGTAAAAAAACCGGTCGGCAAGGTGACCTATAAGAAGGTTTCCGGCAAGGCAGCCTTCACCGTGACCAAAGCCGGTAATGTTACAGTGAAAAAGGGAACAAAGGCAGGAACCTATACTATTAAGGTAAAGGTAGCTGTAGCAGGAAATAAGAATTACAAGGCAAAAACCAAGACATTGGCTCTGAAGATCATAATTAAATAAAATATCATTCGGAGTACCGCAGAAGGGACAGACTCGGATGACATGTTTTCAACAGGAAATGTGTCATTAGGGTCTGTCCCATTTGTTGTTTTTATGATATATTTAGGGGGGTATGGATATGTAAATGTGGTGTATCAGAAGGAGAAGAAAAATGCCGAAAGATGCTGCTATGGATTCTTCCGGATTTGTGATGCTTTCCGATTTTGTTCCGCAGATTGTTCAGGAGATCCGATATTATTCCACTTATAATTTCGTAGGAGACCGGATCAACGGATATGAAGAGCCGATCGCGCTTCTGACGAAGGAAGCGGCCCGGGCGCTGCAGGCGGTAAGCAGTGAAATGTTTGTCAGAGGGTATTACCTGAAGATATTCGACGCATACAGACCGGTCACTGCGGTGAAGCATTTTGTGTTCTGGGGGATTGAAGATCAGGATATTCGTATGAAGCCGTATTTCTACCCGGAGATGGAGAAGCAGGAACTCTTCAATCGGGGCTATATTGCCAAGGAGTCCAGTCACAGCCGGGGAAGTGCTGTGGATCTGACGCTGTTGGACATGAAAACGGGGAAGGAGATCGATATGGGAAGTCCCTTTGATCTTTTCAGCGAGATGTCCCATCCGGATTATCGGGGAATTACCGACGAACAGTATGAAAATCGTATGTTTCTGCAAAACTGCATGGTGCGGAACGGTTTTCAGCCGCTTGCCTGTGAATGGTGGCATTTCTGTCTGGCGGACGAACCGTATCCGGACACGTATTTTACATTTCCTGTAGCGAAGAGCTCGTTGTAAAACAGAATCTGATGGGGGGATTGTAGATTGTTGACATACTGCGGGAAGGGAAAGAAATATGGGGTGTTACGCCGAACAGCGCTCCTTGCGTGCATGCTGTTCGTTCTTATCATGCTTATTCCGGCACGGGTATATGCTGCGGAGGAGACGGAGCCTGAGATCGTCAGGGTCGGCTACTACGAA
>CADBOW010000227.1 GCA_902796375.1 uncultured Lachnospiraceae bacterium
CTGGGCAATCAGCGAGCTCAAGGTATGAAAAAATGTGGGGGAAGGTATAGATTCCTTCATTTGGAACATCTTTAAGATAACATGAAAGTATGAAAAAGTTAGGTTTAAATTGTGAAGAAACGGTGAAGAAGCAAATTTTGCCTCATAATATCCGCCATTTACTTTACATAAGTATAGAATTCATTTCCGGCATCCACCACCCGGTTTCCGAAGGTGATCCGGTCGATCCGGACCTCATCTCCCAGGGTGGGATCATAATACCGGATCGCATCCGAATTGAAGCTGACCACGAATACATAATGGTCCTGGATCTTCGTGGCAAAGGGGATCCCGTCTCCCAGGAAAAGCACTGCCGTATCCAGATCCGCCCCGGACAGATTCAGGCCCTTTCCCTCATTTCCGCTGAGATCCGCAAATGTTCCGTCCCAGCTTCCATGCTGCGCCTCCAGCTCCTGCTTCACCTTTTCATAGGCCGTCTCATAGCCTGCCATCTGCAGCGCCATGGTAAGGCATGCCGCATAACCGTCCTCACCGGGTTCCGCCTGCTGATATTTCACCTTATCGGCAACCGTAAGATACGGCGCCCCTGTTCTTCTTCTGTACAGTGTGCTTCCGTCCCGGAGCACCACATATCCTCTGTTTTCAACTGCGATCCGCACTGCGGTTCCGATCCATTCGGACATTCCCATCAGATGCCCCGCCCGGAACAGGTATCCGCAGCCATCCTCAACCGTTCCCTTCACCCGGAGATGGGCTCCCTCCTCCATGCTCAGCTTCGCCATCAGGGTTTCCGGTTCCGCGGTCATATAGATATTCGCCGGATATACGATGGAGTATCCATCCACGCCGGCTTCCTTATTCAGAACAGCGATCCCCTTCTCATCCTCCAGCTTATAGGTAATGAAATCCGGACTCGCCTCGGAGAAGGAGCCTCCCTCCGAGCTCTCAAAGTCACGGCTGAGATAGATGGTATTGTTCAGGAACCGGATCTCCGAGATCACCAGTCCCGATTTCTGATAATTCTTCTCCTGGCTTCCATCTCTCCGAAGGATCTTGATGCTGCTGTAATAAAGCTTCGGCTGTCCGTCCGCCGCCAGGAAGGAATTCGCCTTCTTGGCAGAACCGTATACGAAATCTTCTCCGATGAAGCTCAGTGCCTTCAGCTGCATTCCCTCTTCCCGGATCACCGTACGTTTCAGGCTCACCAGATCCCAGAGTATGATCTCTTCGGCACCCGGCGTCTTATCCCTGTCTCTCGGATAGGCGATCACGCTTCCGTCCCTGGAAATGAGCACTGATGTGGCAGACATTCCTTCCGCCAGGATCGTTTCTTCCCCACTCCCCAGATCGAAGGCACGAAGCTGCCCGTCCAGAAGGAAATACAGGATATTGGTGTCACTATTCAGATACAGCAGCTGTCCCGCCTCCTGTGTCAGCCATTCATAGGGAAGATTTGTAGCTACAAAGGCGCACTCCGTGATCAGGCGGGTTTCTTCATCAAACCTCTGGATCAGAATGCCGTTCTCACCTTCATGATTTCCGCTGCTCATCCTTCCGTATACGGAAAAATATACAGTCCTGTCATCCACGGACAGAACCTTGTATCCCTCCAGGTTGGTGAATTCCGAACGCTCGGATTCCGTACCGTAGATCCTGGTCAGGGTGGATTCATTGTAATCGTAGTACCAGATCCCGCCATCGATGGCAAATACCGTCTTCTGATTATCGGCACTGGTCTTGAATACCACATCCCGGTCCGCAAGTCCCACCCGGATCCCGTTGATCTCCCGGTTGAACTGATTGCTGCCGAACTGCCGGTTCATCCGGCGGAAATAATCCGTGACCCTTGCCGCAGCCATCTCGGGGACATACTCCAGAACGAAATACTCATCCACCCGGTAGCTTCGGATCTCCTGGGTTTCCTCCTCCACGGTATTCAGATAATACCGATAGACCACCGTGGCCCCGTCCTCGTAAAACTCCGTAAGGGCGGTTTCGATGGAATCCGTGATCTCCGGCTTCAGATCCCCCCAGGACAGCGCCTCGTAAGAGGAGAACAGCGACACGAAGCCCATGTCCTCCTTGTCATATTCCTCCGGAGGATTCGGATCGATGTATGCTTTGATCTCCTTCTCCCTGGCGTCATTTTTCTCCGCAAGAAGAAGTGTGTGAAATGAATCCGCCGCAGCAAGATACTCCTTCAGATAATCCTTCTGTGTCTGAACGATGCGGGTATAATACAGCAGCTCCGACTGTCCCTGATGGAGATGGATCTCGAAGACGTACTGCTCTCCCATTTTCAGATCCATCCGAAGCTCTGCCGTGCAGAAGGAAACCCCTTCCCGAACATCCGTGGGCTCCAGCTTTCCTTCCTCGATCAATGTTTCTCCAGTGGAATCGCGCAGCTGATAGGAGACCTCCCCGATGGAGTTCCCCCGTTTATCCACAGAGAAACTCACCTTATGATCCTCATCCACCGGAATGATGGAATCCCGGATCAGGGAAGGCTCCATCTCCTGCTTATAGGCAGGAAGACAGGTCAGACGTTCTTCTCCATGGTACGCATAAACAACCGGAAGAGTTTCGCCTCCAAGCTCTACACTCGCCCGATTGCTCCCCCGGTTGTTCCATGCATTTACGATCAGGGCGGTTCCCGTAAAAACAAGAAGAAAGAGAACCGTCCTGGTCAGAATTTTAAAGAATGTGCTTTTCCACATTTTTCCTCTTAGTCTCCGAAGCAGATTCCCAGAGTCTTAGCCTCCTGAATCGCCTGATTATCTACATCTACATACTTCAACTTGCCTGCTGTCTCCTCAAGCGGGATGGCAGTTACTTCTCCGTTCAGCATAACCACCAGCTTGCCGAAATCCTTCTTCTGGATCAGCTCTGCAGCCTTGGCACCAAACCGGCTGGAAATGAAGCGGTCATAAGCATCCGGGCTTCCGCCGCGCTGTGTATGTCCCGGAACGGCCACGCGTACATCCGCACTGAATTTCGCACGGATCTGATCTGCGATCTCGTAGGCGATGGACGGGTGCTGAAGCGCTGCGATGGCTTCCTTACGCTCAGCCTTCGGAAGCTTGGCCACATCCTTCGGGATAGCTCCCTCTGCCACGCAAATGATGGTGAAGCGCTTACCCTGTTTGGTTCTCTTGTCGATGGCCTTGTAAACCTTCTTGATATCATACGGAACCTCAGGAAGAAGGATAACATCCGCACCACCGGCAATCCCGGCATACAGTGTGATCCAGCCAACCTTGTGGCCCATGATCTCAATGACAAATACGCGGCTGTGAGACTCTGCCGTGGTATAGATACAGTCGATGGCATGGGTAGCCACATCAACTGCGCTCTGGAAACCGAAGGTTATGTCCGTTCCCCAGATATCATTATCGATGGTCTTGGGAAGTCCCACAACATTCAGCCCGTTCTGTGAAAGAAGGTTTGCGGTCTTCTGGGAACCGTTTCCGCCCAGTACCACCAGGCAGTCCAGCTCCAGCTTCTTATAGGTCTTGATCATGGCCGGAACCTTCTCAACCCCGTCATCCGTGGGTGTACCCATCATTTTAAACGGCATTCGGGATGTTCCGAGGATCGTACCGCCCTTATTCAGCAGTCCGGTGAAATCCATGGGCTTCATTTTCTGATAATTCCCGTAGATCAGGCCCTTGTATCCGTCCTTAAATCCGTAGATCTCAACCTCACCGATCCCGAAAAGATTCTCCAGTCCTTTTGCTACTCCTCGCATCGTCGCATTCAGTGCCTGACAATCGCCTCCACTGGTCAGCATACCGATCTTCTTCATCTTGTACCCCTCCTGTTCTTCTTCATATTCGTAAAACTATTTACTGCAAAATGACATCCGTCATTCCGGTTTGCAAGACCTGTACCCCCCGGCATGGTCTTACAGCTCCACTCTTCCGTCCAGAGCACGGAGCAATGTCACTTCATCCGTACATTCCAGTTCGCCTCCCACCGGAACTCCGGTGGCGATCCTGCTGCATTTGATCCC
>CADBOW010000228.1 GCA_902796375.1 uncultured Lachnospiraceae bacterium
GATAATCCGGTCCCCATAAAACTTCCCAGGATCATGGCCAGTGCCAGTGTCCTGCCCAGAAGCCTTCTCACCTTTGCTGATTTCCTTCTGTGCATCATAGCTTTACCTCCTTATCCACCTTTCCCGTTTCTAATCTGATATCAACTCCCCCGGACGGGGAACATCATGCTCCATTGTCTATAGTATTACTTTGAACGCAACAAAAGCGCAACAAGCTTAGATGCGGGTAAATACCACTTTCTTCAGCTTCAGGCCGCCGTTCATGAATTTCATTCTCATGATCCCGCTGGTGGAATCCAGCCGGATCTCTCTCCGGATCGTAAGCTCCTCTCCGCCTCCATGGAAGGTGAAGGTTCCCTTGGGTACACCGTTATAGAAGATTCCCACTGGCATCTGCGATAACTCCGACAGATCGGAGCTTCCGACCATATCCATCCAATAGGGCCCGAGAACCGGAACCGCAAAGCTGAAGAGTACGGATTCTCCTTTCCCGGTATTCACATCCGTCAGATCGATCTCCGTTCCGTCCTGTATCTCATAATACCGGAATTCCCCGGCCTCTGTTTCTTCCTCTTCCGAAGTATAATTCGTCACTTCCACCTTGTAGGGTTCACCGCAGAGTCTCTTCATGGCATTGGTATGCATCAGAACGCCGCATATATTCCCGGCTGCCCTCACCAGCTGTCCCCGTGTGATCCTGCCGCTTTCCAGCGCGGCAAGGGTATCATCTCCCAGGGAACTGCTTGCAGAATCCGGACAGACTGCATATAGATCATTCTGTGCCAGGACGATTCTTGAAAATGAGGTTTTATCCACCTTGCCGCCCACATCGCCGATATTCGCCCACCAGTCCGTCATTACGATGCCCCGGAAGCCCCATTCCTTTCTCAGGATATTTGTATTCAGGTCGTGGCGTGAACTGGTCCAGATCCCGTTCACCGGCCCGTAGGTGGTCATCACCGAATCCGCTCCGGCTTCCTTCACCGCGATCTCAAAGCCTTTCAGGTATATCTCCCTCAGCGCTCTCTCGGAAACCACATTTTCCTCTGTATGCCGGCAGGTTTCCTGATTATTCGCACAGAAATGCTTCAGCGTTCCCGAAGCACCGCTCTGCTTCAGGCCCCGGATCACGGCGGCTGCCATCCTTCCGGTCACCAGAGGATCTTCGCTGAAATACTCAAAATTCCGTCCGTTCAGGGGATAACGATGTATGTTGATCCCCGGTCCCAGCAGAAGATCCACATCATTTTTATTCATTTCCAGACCCAGCATACTGTAAAGCTTTGCGACCAGTTCCGGATTCCAGGTGCATGCCAGAAGCGTTCCATTGGGAAGGCTGAAGGCTCTGGCCCCGGAGTCAAGCCTCAGACCGCTGGGTCCGTCCGAACAGCATCCTGCCGGGATTCCCAGATCCCGGAGGAAAGCACTCATGCCACCGAATGCGGCAGCCGTACCCGGAGTCACCTTCTGGCTGCCCATACCCTCGGCGCGAATGATCACAGCCAGATCCTCATCCGAAAGCTGTGCCAGGAAATCCTCCATCTTAGCCCTTCCGTCCCTGACATCCTTCAGTTTGATCCCCTGATCTCCGGTATAAGGAAGCGCCTCAGGCCTGTCTGCCGCTGCCTCCTCAGAATCCGTAAGAGGTGCCGTCGGTACAGGCTCCATTTCAATCTCATAGACTCCGTTCCGCTCCACGGGGCGGATCCGGTCAAAGCCGTCGGATGGTGCCATCTGGCGGCTCAGCTTCTCCACGAGAAGCGTCCCGCTCTCTGTAAATCCGCCGATCTGCTTCACGTTCCGGACATTTTCCCCAGCATGGAAAATGTACTCACCCGCTTCGAGAACATAGCTGCTCCCATAACCTGTGATCCCGGTTTCATCATAGGATGAGAGGGAATATGGCGTCACCTCGACGGATACCGTACAGTCCTCCCCCGGTTGGAGCATGTCCGTCTTCATAAAGCCCACCAGGCTGAAGGCCGGCTTTCCCAGCTTCCCCTGGGGCATGGAGCCGTAGAACTGAACCACCTCTTTCCCGGCTGTCTTCCCCGTATTCTTCACATTTGCGGACAGGATCATTTTATCTGAAATATCCAGGATCTCTTCTCTCCTGTCTCCCTTCTCCGACTCGATCCGGAGCTCTCCCGGGGTTACGACATAATCCGTATAGGAAAGCCCGAATCCGAAGGGATACATCACCGCAGCTTTATGGAAGGTTTCATAGTAACGATAACCCACATAGATATCTTCCGCATAAAAATTCCTTACCCTGTCGCCGAAGCAGCCGTGGGCCGAGGCAGCCTCTATCCTTCGGACGATGGAATCCGTCAGCCGCCCGCTGGGATTTACTCTGCCAAAAAGCACATCCACGCAGCCGGCCGCGCCGATCTCTCCGCCCTGCCACACATACAGGATCGCATCCGGAGATATCTCCTCTATCTCCTGCATGTCCAGGATCGCGCTCACATTCATAATGAGCACCACTCTGTCAAATGCCGCTCTTACCTTTCTCAGAAGATCCGCTTCCTTTCCCGCGAGCCTATATGCACCTCTGTCGTCGATATAGTCCTGCTCTTCCCCGGCAGTCCGTCCGATGATCACAAGTGCCGTATCCGACTGAGTCCGGGCCGCTTCCACAAGCTCCGCCGACACCTCCATTTCTTCCTGGGACCAGGGTTCATTTCCGAATCCGATCCCCGGATCAAAGGGGTGCTCCTTCTCAAACTCCTCATATATGGAAAGCAGTTCCTCATTCAGGGAGATCCCTTCTGCCTTCAGTACATCGATGATGCTATGGACCACCGGAACATTTACCATACCTCCGGAACCCGTTCCGCTCTTGTAGTAATTGTTCTGCATGCGGCCGAACACAGCCAGTCTGCTGTCCTCGGACAGCGGCAGAACAGGTCCGTCGTTTTTCAGAAGCACGATTCCTTCTCCGATCGTCTGCCTCGCCAGATCCTCATATTCCTTCCAATTCAGCCTCATGCACATTTCCTCGCTTCCCATTAATATACATCGATTTCTTCGTCGTAACCCCGTTTCTGCTTAAGCCCCTTCACTGAAGTCGATCCTCCCGGGATACCGGAACCGGTTCAGCAGGATACACAAAACAGCAGTGAAAACCGTCGTCAGGGGTGAGGTGAACCA
>CADBOW010000229.1 GCA_902796375.1 uncultured Lachnospiraceae bacterium
GATCCCGTATGATCCGAACCGGGTAGTCTACGGCGATTTCTCCGAATACAGCGAAGCCATCGTGGACCGGCTTCTCACCAACAACCCTGATCTGGAAGCGATCATTTTCGCAAATGATACAATGACCATCGGCGGCTACTCGGCGATCACGAAGCGGGGGCTGAAGATCGGCAGGGACATCCTGGTTGCAGGCTTTGACAATGCACCGGTCGCTTCCTCCCATTCGCCGTCACTCACAACCGTCGACAATAAGATCATGGAGCTGGGGTACTGCTCCGTCCATCAGGCCATCGAACTGGCCAGGACCGGGAAGACCAGCATATCCGCTCTTTCCTCCACCATGGTGGTGCGCATTTCCTGCGGATGTAATCCGGCTACGGATCCGGAATACTTGAAGAAGGTCAACAATTCCCTTCCCACCGCCACTCCGGAGATCCTGCTGGATGAGTTCAAGGAGCTTTTTCTGAGTCCATATTATTCCAGCTTCTACTCTGACCGGCTGTTTGAGCTTCTGGATCCCTTCATCCTGCATTTCATCCGGCCCATTTTCCAGCGGAAGAGCATTTCCATCACCCAGCTTCTGGATGAATTCCATACCCTGCTGAGTGATGAGATCATCAACTTCTACTTCTCCTATGTGAAGCTGGCCAGCACGATACGGGTACTCTCGGAATTCATGGCAAATCTGAATATCCCCTCCGCCAAGCGGATCCGGATCAACTCCATGCTGAATGCCGTTCAGTCCGAGCTGTCTTTCACCATGTCCCGCCAGCTGGTATCCACCGTCCATGCACATAAGAGCAGCATCTGGAGTTCAGTTTACATAACGCGCGACACTCTGCTTTCCAGCGGAAATGAGGAGCTGTGTTTCTCCCTCATCATGGATAAGCTTTATAAGAATAACGGTTTTCAGAGTTCCTATATCTATCTGTATGACAAGCCGGCACAGCAGCTGCCCAACGGCACCTGGCAGATCCCGGATTTCGTAATGTTCCAGGCGTGTATGCTGGACGGAAAGACCACGGTCTTCTCAGGAGACGACCGGATCCTTCCCTCCTCCATGATCTTCCAGAACAAGTACACACCGAATGCCCGGCGTCATACCCTGACCATCACGCCGATCTTCACAAATGAGATACAGCACGGACTTTTCGTTTCCGAAACCTCGCTGCAGAATTTCAACCAGGTCTACTCCACCATGCTGCAGCTGGGAACCTCCATGAAGTTTATGGATCTGATGCGTCAGCAGATCGCCATCCAGAACCGTCTGGAATCCAGCATGAATGAGATCCGGGAGAAAAATGATCTTCTGAATCATCTGTCCGTCACGGATCCCCTGACCGGTCTTCTGAACCGGCGCGGTTTCTTTGAATCCTCCCAGGAGCTGATCACCTCATTTTCATCCAAAGGCTGCCCCGCGGTCATTGGCTATGTGGATATGGATAACCTGAAACAGGTAAATGATATCTTCGGACACAAGGAGGGCGACTATGCGCTCCGGGCCATTGCAGACATCCTGAAACAGGTTATGCCCGAGGATGCGATCATCGCCCGGATCGGCGGAGACGAATACGCAATCTGTGTCGTGGGGATAGATCACTCCGAAACCAGAAAGCTGAAGGATTCTCTGAACAAGCAGGAAACCCGACTGAACCGGAACTGCAACAAGCCCTACTACATCGAATGCAGCATCGGCCTGGTGGAGTTTGAGTGCAGCAGGGGCCAGGATGCGGAGGAGCTGATGATCAAAGCAGACGAGAAGCTGTACATCAACAAACGAAGGAAGCGCAAGAATGTGGTAAAGGAACCCACATAACAGGAAAAGAACAGGTCGGTCGGCCTGTTCTTTTCCTGTTATTCCCTGTATTTCCATTCTTCAGAAGAACTCATGCGCCTTCTCTATCCGATGACTGCGTTGTAGATATCCCGTGTCACATCCGCCTTGTTCATGGAGTAGATATGGATGCCGGCGATCCCGTTCTTCATCAGATCTTCAATCTGGCGGATCGCATATTCGATCCCCGCCTGACGCATGCCTTCCGGATCCTCCGAGTATCTGGCGATCATATTGGAAAGCTGTGTCGGTACCGAAGAACCGGACAGGGAAACACTGGTCCCCAGCTGATTCACCTTTGTGATGGGCATGATCCCCGCATGCAGGGATGCCTGAATCCCCATACGGTCCAGAGCTTCACGGAACCGATAGAATTTCTCATTGTCAAAAAACATCTGCGTGATCAGTTCTTCCACGCCGAGATCACATTTTTCCTTCAGATATTTCAGATCCGTCTCCACATCCGGTGACTCCGGATGTTTTTCCGGATAACAGGCTGCCGCGATCCGGAAGCCGCCGAAATCACGGATCCCGCGGATCAGGTCCGATGCATACCTGTATTCACGGGCTTCAAACTCCTCATCTGACATGGTTCTGGGCTTATCTCCCCGAAGTGCCAGGATCCGGGTCACTGCCTTCTTCTTCAATTCCTCCAGACGTGCCGTCAGGCTCTCTCTCGTCATACCTACGGCAGTCATATGCGCCAGGGCCTGAACGTCACAGATATTCTGTATGTACGAGCAGATCTTCGCCGTCTTCCTGCTGTTGCTTCCACCTGCTCCATAGGTCACACTGATGTAGTCCGGCTTCAGATCCTCAAGCGCATCCAGCGTCTGAAAGATCTCGTATATGTCATCATCCCGCTTCGGCGGAAAAACCTCGCAGGAGAATACAATCTCTTCTCCTGTATATCGATTGCGGATCATAATGGGTCGTCCTCCACATATTCCTGTAAATTCTGATAGATCTCCGGATAATTTCTCTTCAGGCTCATGGGACGGAAATTCGTATCCACAAAGCCATGGCTGGTCTCAGCCGTATGAAGCAGCTGTCCCTCCGGATTTCTGATCTCGTACTTCAGATTGAAACGGACCGGTGTCAGCCGTACGATATGGGCATATATCTCGATCGTATCTCCGAAATGTATCGCGTTTGTATAATAATCATGCAGCTCCAGCACCGGAATGATAATGCCGAGCTCCTCCATTTTATCATAGGGAAGACCCGCCTGTTCCATCATATCCAGTCTGGCTTCTTCCAGAAATCTTGCATAATTGGAATGATGTACCACCTGCATCTGATCGGTTTCATAATAATTGATCTTACGGCGATACGGTTTTAATTCTTTCATGATCCTGCCTTTCCATCCTCTGTTACCTTTTTCTTCGGAGCCGCCTTCTTCTCCGGGGCCGCCTTCTTCTCCGGGGCCGCCTTCTTCTCCGGAGTCACCTTCTTCTCCGGATTCTCCCTCGAAGCCACTTTCTTATCTCCCGGAGCCTGCTCCTTCCTTACCGGCGTACGGTCCTCCGACCCTGCAGTCCGATTCAGAGGAACCGGCGTACGATCCGGGTTGATGGCAGGACGTTTCGGATTTACCTGTTCCCTCTTATGCTCCTGTCTCACCGGCGTACGGTCCGGATTGTATCCCGGAATGGCTTCCGAAGCTTCGCCTTCCACCCCGTCCGGATCAAACTGGATCTCCAGCTGACTTGCTTCCTCCTTCTCCTTCGCCCGCTGCTTCTCCTTCTCACGATACAGCTCCACAGACAGCAGCTGAGACAGCTCCATGATCTGTGCATACCGGTCATCTCTGGTAAGAGAATTCAGCGAACGCAGCAGCTCCGTCTTATTCTCCGTGATAGCATCCTTCTTCTCCTGCAGCATTCCCTGCATCAGCTTATATTCCTGATCCAGCTTATCATAAGCATCTGCCAGCAGATGATCCACCTCTGTCAGCATCTCATCCGTATAGATCAGCGATGCCGCATAGATATCACCGGCCGTGCGAAGAGCCTTCCTCTCATCCAGAGTCATTTCCGCAGGAGAATAATTCATGGGTTCTCCCTCTCTCCGTTTGGTAACCCGGATCCTGCTGGCGCTCTTCTCTGCTTCAAACAATATCTTCTCAGCTTCCTTTTTGGCATCGTTGATGATCTTCGCCCTGCGATCCGTCACTTCACGATAAGCCTTCAGTTCACCGCGCACCGTTCCCTCCAGCTGATCCAGCAATTCGATCAGCTCCTCACGGGGAAGCACCACCTTCGTGGGCTGCAGGGGAAAACTCTGCCCCTCCACCACACGATTACGTAATTCTTCTATAATTGCTACGGAACGATCCTCTGCCATAATCCACGTCCGTCCTTTTCTATCATTCGTTGTCACATCTCCGGATACCGATCTCCCGGAGGTGCATACACGGAGAATATTTTACAACATTTTCATGGAAATGGAAAGATGCAAATCCAAAGGCAGAAACGAAAAGCGACCATGATCTCTCATGGTCGCATAATCGTTTCTGATCCGTTATTAACCTCTCTTCAGGAAATCAGGAATCTTGATCCCCTGTCCGCCGGCCTTCTGGGGTGCCGGAGCACTCTCCACTACCGGAGCGGGTTCCGAAACAACCGGTGTCGGAGCCGGAGCAGGTTTTGCAGCTACTGCCGGCTTCGGAGCCGGAGCTGCAGCCTGGGGTTGATTCAGATTGATGGAAAGCGGAATCGGCTGTGCACCGGACTTCGGCTTGGAGCTGAAGGTCGGATTCTTAACAACCTGCTCGGAATATCCCGGTGTCTTCAGGATCGGAGAAGACTTCTTTGTAGGGATGCTGACTCCGCCGCCCTTTCCGCCTTCTTCCAGACCGGTAGCAATAATGGTGATGCTTACATCCTCACTGGCTACGTCATTGTCTACGGTACCGAAGATGATATTTGCCTCGTCCCCTGCCTGCTCGGTCAGATAGGTGATCGCATCGTACGCTTCCACAATTCCTACATTTCCGGAGAAGTTTACGATGATATCGGATGCGCCGTTCACAGTTGTCTCAAGCAGCGGAGAATCCATAGCCTGCTTGATGGCATCTACTGCCTTGTTATCACCGGACGCCTGTCCGATACCGATATGAGCCACGCCCTTATCACGCATAACTGTCTGAATATCTGCAAAGTCAAGGTTGATCAGACCCGGCTTGTTGATCAGGTCGGTTACGCCCTGAACACCCTGCTGAAGAACTTCGTCTGCCTTCTTCAGAGCATCCGGGATGCTTGTACGCTTATCGCAGATCTGAAGC
>CADBOW010000230.1 GCA_902796375.1 uncultured Lachnospiraceae bacterium
CGAACAGAACGATCATGAATACATTTACGGTCTTTTTTTATTGCATTCAGAGCAGCCCCATCAGAACCAGGGCCGCAATGGATAACAGAACTTCCCCGAGATAGACTTCATAGCCGAAGATCGTGTAAAGCTTTCCGATCTTGAAGAAGCCGCCCAGGAAGATCCTGCCGAACAGCGGAAGCGATGTGGCATTTGCCCACAGAACGGCCATATAGGTCATGGCCATGAACCAGGCCGCCAGGAAACCGTAGTCATAGCCGAAGATCTCCCTGGTAAAGGAGTAGGCTCCTCCCGCTTCCGGATATGCCTTCATCAAAGCCGAATAACTCCTGCTGATGATCAGCATGACCACGGCACCAACCGCCAAACCCAACACACTTCCCAGCGGTCCTGCCTGTGCCAGATACGTATTACAGGTAACCACCAGTGATCCCCATCCGACACTGGTTCCTACCGAGAAGGCAAGCGCTCCCGGCATACTCAAATGTCTGTCCAGACTCCTTTTCTCCATGCCTACACCCCTCAATCACTTATCCCAAAACAACACTCCCCAGTTAGCTTTCGTGCTCCAGATAGTTTTCCGCCTGTACCTAATATTATACTATAAATTCTTTATTCTGTAACGTTCCAAATTGGCACATCAGGCAGTCGCCTCAAAAAGACCTCCAAAAGCACCAATCTTGCCTTTGGAGGTCTTTCTCTCTCTACCGTCCCCGTCCGCCCATGTTCCTGCCTCGCTGCGGATTTGCCTGTAGGTTCGCCGGATGGTGTCGTCCATTTAACCTTGTTCTATCCACATAGTATCCATCCGGATGCTTCATTCTGTAATTCGTGATCTTCATGTCATCTGTCACACTGATCTCATGGCGTTTTTCAAACCCCAGTTCTTCAAAAAGAAACGCCACAAAGGCCTCAGATTAAGAACTCCTCCTTCACCGCCGGTTTCAGTGTCCAAAGCCGGGGGAAAAGATCTCCCTCCATCCGAAAATGATGCTCCGTCTCCTGTGGGAACACTCTGGAAGTAAATACCGCATCTCCGTCATTTACGAAGATTTCCACGGAGCTCCGGTCGATAAAGATCCTTAAATGCTGGAGTCCGTTTTCCAGCGGACGGGTACGCTCGGTCCCTTCCTGTTCATTGAACTGGGTCTTCAATCCGCTGCGGTCCACGGTGATTTCCCGCCTCACATCATTATAACGGATTTCCAGGCCGCCTTTCCCCTGTTCATCCGTGAAAAGGTGAATACGTACATGGCCTGCCCTGCAGTCCAGCTCCAGCTCCGCCGCCTCCGGCAGGACACAGCAGCCATATTCATTGGGCTGCAGCACAACCTTCTCCTCCCGAAGCTTCTTCAGCTCCGGCAGAGGCTGCTGGATGAGGCGTCTTCCCCGAACCGTCAGTTCTCTCGGAAGGGTGAGGCAGCCGGCCCAGTCCTCCTCATCCGTGGGATAGCTGACATCCGGCACACCCATCCATGCGATGAGCACCGCCTTGTCCGAATCCTCGATATTATTGGCACAGGCAGCCGCGTAGGAATCAAATCCGAAATCCAGCACATGGAACTGTCCGTCCGGAGTAAAGGTCAGTGTCTCCCAATCCATGTGTCCCATGATATAGCCGTTATGGTTCCGACTCTTTCCCCGTCCCGGGAGAGTGAGATGCTGGGGGCACAGCAGAAGTACATCCCGCCCGCCGATATGCTCGATGGAGGGACACTCCCACATGTCACCGAAGGCCTCAAAGCCAGGTACCTTCAGTTCTCCCTCAAAGTGCCAGCCATGCTGCAGATCCTCGGACTTATAGATCAGCGCACATCCGTTCTTCTCCCGGGTCTGTGCACCAATGATCATATAATAGGTGCCGTCCTCCACTCCGCAGATGATCTTGGGATCCCGCTGATGCTCCGTATAATCCGGATGGGCCCCGAAAAGGGGCAGAGGATACTTCTCCGGCCATCCGTCATTTCCCAGACGGGCCAGGCAGGTATAGGCATGCCGGGTCCAGTCCGGATCCCGATGATTTCCGGTGTAGTACAGATAGATCTTATCCCCGATGGGCATGGCGGAACCGGAGTACACACCCTTATTGTCATACCCTTCCTCCTGATCCGGAAGCAGGCAGACTCCCAGGTTCTTCCATGTCACCAGATCCTTGGATACGATATGATACCAATGCTTCAGTCCGTGAACCGCCCCCCAGGGGCACCACTGATAAAATAGATGCCAGCGGTTATCAAACCACACGAAACCATTGGGATCATTCATAAGTCCCGTCACCGCCTGATTGTGAAATGTCTGGCGGTACCGGGATTTCCGGATCCGGTCATACAATCCCACCAGCTCCTGAGGATCCTTCAGATATCTGTATTTTTCTTCTCTTGTCCATTCTCTCAAACCCCATGTCCCCCTTCTCGTATTTAACCATCTTCTACATCTCGGCATGTCATCCTGTACGTCATCCTGCACGTCCGAAAAGTGTGAAGGATCCCATCCCACGTCATGGCAGCGATCGGTCATTCATCCAGCGCATCCAGCCCGAGCTTCACTGCACCCAGGATTCCCTGATCATCATTGCAGCCCGCGGGAACGATGTAGCTGTCTAAATCCGCCAGCTCCTTCGTTTCCAGATATCCGTTCAGTTTCTCTGACACCTTCGCACGGATCAGTGGGAAAAGATGCATCTGATGCATCACACCGCCACCCAGAATGATCTTCTGCGGACTCACCGTAAGGATCAGCATCACACAGGCCTGAGCCAGATAGTCACTTTCATACTCCCATACCTCAGGACGATCCACAAGTTCATGGCCGGGTCTGCCCCAACGTTCATTTATGGCCGGACCGGCTGCCATACCTTCCAGGCAGTTACCGTGGAACGGGCACCGTCCCCCGTAGGTGTCTCCCGGTACAGGGATTACCCTCACGTGTCCCATTTCCGGATGCAGCATACCATGAACCACCTTGCCGCCGGACAGGATACCACCGCCTACACCGGTACCGATGGTGATGTAGGCCACGTCCGTAAGCCCCTGCGCCGCTCCCCAGTTCACCTCTCCCAGTAGAGAGCCGTTTACATCGGTGTCAAAGCCGATGGGCACATTCAAAGCATCCTTCATGGTACCCACGATGTTATAGTTGGCCCAGGCCAGCTTCGGGGTTTTCACGATATAACCGTAGGTAGGGGAATCCTTATGCACATCCACCGGCCCGAAGCTGGCGATGCCCAGAGCCTCAATCTCCTTATCCCTGAAATACTCTATGATCTTCGGCATGGTCTCCTCCGGTGTGGTAGTGGGGACAGAGATCTGCTCATGGATCTTCCCGTTCTCATCACCTATGGCGCACACCATCTTCGTGCCGCCTGCTTCCAATGCTCCTATTCTCATGTAATTTCCTCCATATCATTCAATAAAACGTTCAGGAACGTCCCCATACGGATTCATTCCTTTCCCAGTTCTTTCTTCGTAAAATGGGCGGCTCCGGGTGTTCTGTCCGAACGCTCCCTGAACCGCCCCTTTTTTGTGACCGTATTTCCTTCATATCTGACATAGAGTATCGGGCGCACCTTAGGACCTGTAACGAATCTAATACGTCATTCAGCTACCATCCCCTCGATTCGCCGGAATCTCCCTTAGCCATAGGAACCTACAGATTTTCCTTCAGGAACGCTTCGATTGCAGCTGCAGCAGCCTCTTCATCATCGCCTTCTACCTGAACGGTAACCTCGTCACCCTTCTTGATGCCCATGCCCATCAGCTTCATCAGCGCTGTTGCCTTTGCGGACTTGTCACCCTTGCTGATGGTAATGGTGCTGGTGAACTCCTTCGCCTTCTTTACCAGAAGACCTGCCGGACGTGCGTGGATACC
>CADBOW010000231.1 GCA_902796375.1 uncultured Lachnospiraceae bacterium
CGGCTTAGGATTCACACAGCTTCTCCAGCTCATCTCTTGCAGTCAGAACCTTCTCCAGAAGCTCACTGTAATCCGTATCCGTTCTGCTTCTCAGAAGCTCAGTCATCTCCGAGACCGGCTCAAAGATCGGCGTAAGGGACAGATTTCCCGCCACGCCCTTCAGGCTGTGAGCAAACTCAAAGGCAGCATCCAGATCCCGTTGCTCCAGTGCATCCTTCAGCTTCCCAAATCCCGGTTCCTTTACGCTCTTTTTGATCAGCATAAAATAGAAATCCTCTTTATTCATACAGCGGCTCAGCCCGCTGTCCACATCAGCTCCGAACTGCCTGAGTGTATCTAATGTCAGCACGTTCCACCCTCCCTTTCTCTCTTCTCGATCTCTTCCCTGATAAACGGTTCAAATTCTTTCGCGGGAACCGGCTTGGAGAAATAATACCCCTGAATGACATCACAGCCCATATCCTTCAGTGTGACCAGCTGGTTTTCCTCCTCCACGCCCTCTGCAACAACTCCCACATCCAGGAACTTGGCGATCTCCACCACCATCTCCACCATCTTCCGGTTCTTCTCCCCCTTGTTCATATCCCGTATGAACTTCATATCCATTTTCAGAACATCAATGGGGATCGTGGTGATCATATTCAGGGATGAATAGCCGGAACCGAAATCATCCATCTCGATCCGGAAGCCACTGTCCCGAAGATCATTCACCACCTCGATCAGGCCCTGAGCATCATCGGAGTAGGCAGATTCCGTGATCTCCAGCAGAAGATCCTCGGGAGCCAGTCCGTTCTCCTCCAGAAGATGCAGAAGCTTCTCCTTCAGTTCCGGATCATAGATATCGATCCTGGATACATTTACGGATATGGGAACCTCGATCCCGAAGTCCGACTTCCATTCCCGGATCTGATGTGCCGCTTCCTTCCAAACATAATGATCCAGCTTCTGGATCAATCCGTTGCTTTCAAAAAGCGGGATAAAATCTCCCGGACTGATCATTCCAAGCTCCGGATGCTTCCACCGGACCAGTGCCTCCGCGCTCCGAAGTCTCGGTTCGATCCCCTGGATTGCATACTTCGGCTGGAAGAACACCAGAAAATCCCTGTTCCGAATGGCTTCCTCGATATCATTGATCAGACGCTCATGATAGAGGTCCGCTTCATTCTGCTCCTTGCTGTAGTAATACAGCTGCCTGGTATAATCTCCCCGGATCCGGTCGCAGGTCATTTTCGCATGATCAAACCACTGCTCAACGGGGATACTCTTATCCACCTCCGGATAAACGCCGATCCGGAAACGGATCCTGGGAAGCTGTGTCAGCCGGTCCAGCTCCTCCTGAAGAGGAGTAAACACACCTTCATAGCTGTCCTGATGATCCATATAGAGATAAAATGTATCCGCATCTATCCGGCATCCGATGCAGGAATACCGATCCGCCAGTCCCAGAAGGATCGCTCCGGTTCTCCGCAGTACCTCATCTCCCACCGTTCGTCCGTACATCTCATTGATCATATGGAAATGATCGATATTCAGAACGATGGCGTCTATGGGCCGCCGGTCATTATATGTCTCGAGCTGACGGATATACTCATAGAAGAATTCTCTGGAATACAGCCCCGTCAGCTCATCCTTCTCCGCAGAGCGGATGATGCTCTTATCCTCGTAAAGCTCTATGATCCGCTGACATCTGGCCAGGATCACCTCCGGCATATCATACGGCTTCGTTATGAAATCCGCCGCCCCCATCCGGATGCTCTGCACCTCAGCCGAATCCTCCGAGGTCATAACGATGACGGGGATATTCTTCAGCGTTTCGTTGTCCTTCAGCCGCTCCAGGACCTGGAAGCCGTCCATTTCCGGCATCAGAAGATCCAGCAGTATCAGAGAAATATGATACTTCCGGTCCTGAAGCTGTTCCCATGCCTCTTTTCCGTTCTCCGCATAGGTGATCTCATAATCCCGGCTCAGAATATTCCCCAGGATCTCCCGGTTGATAAATTCATCATCCACCACCAGGATCCGTTGTCTCAGTCCGTTTGTTTTTCTGTAAGTCTCCATAGGGCCCCACCCCCTGCGAATTGATGTAATACTTTATAGTTTTCCTGTTTTGCCGGAACGCCGGCTGCTTATTTTCTTCTCCAGGTCGACGGTGCAAACAGGATCAGCATCGGAAACAGTTCCAGTCTTCCTGCGATCATATCAAATATCATTACGATCTTCGAGAAGCCGCTGAATGCAAAATAACTTCCCGTGGGTCCCACCGTCCCGAGACCCGGGCCGATATTATTCTGGGTTGCCGCCACAGCCGTAACCGTAGATTCAAAGCTGAAGCCATCGAAGCTGACCAGCAGTACGGAAACGGTAAATACCATCAGGTATGCCATCAGATAGATATTGGCCGTACTTAAGGTTTCCTGATCAACGGTCTTTCCGTCCAGACGGATCTTCTTCACACTCCTGGGATGCAGGAACCGTGACAGACCGCACTTGATCTGCTTAAACCACAGAACCCACCGGGAGACCTTCATACCGCCTCCGGTGCTTCCCGCACAGGCACCCACAAACATGATCAGCACCAGGACCATTTTCGGCATGGTGCCCCATAGGTTGAAATCCGTGGTTGCATATCCGGTGGTAGTCATGATGGAGGACACCTGGAAGGCCGCTTCCTTAAGGGCCGTTCCGAAGCTTCCCACATCATGTATGATCCCGATCACCACCAGAACCACGCATGCTCCGTACAGGATCATGTACCAGAGCACCTCTTCACATTTCAGCACATCCCTGAACTTCCTGAAAATGATCAGATAATAGATCTTAAAATTCGCTCCGAACAGGAACATGAAGATCGTCACTATGATCTGACAGGAGGTGGAATAGCCGGCCAGACTGTCATTTCTGACCCCGAAGCCACCGGTACCTGCCGCTCCGAAGGAGATGCAGAAGGAATCAAAGGCCGGCATGCCGAAGATCAGAAGCAGACAGATATTCAGAACCGTCAGTCCCAGATAAATGGAGTACAGAACGAAGGCTGTCTGACGTACCTTCGGAAGCATTTTCTCCACGGAAGGGCCCGGGCTTTCCGCCTTCATCAGGTACATATCATCTGCATTCGACGAGAATACCGCAAGAATAAATACCAGCACTCCCATACCGCCGATCCAATGGGTCAGACTCCGCCAGAACAGGAGTCCGTGAGACATCCCCTCCACATTGGTCAGAATGCTTGCTCCGGTGGTGGTAAAACCGGAAGCGGTTTCAAAGACCGCATCGATAAAGTCGGGGATCTCTCCGCTGATCCAGAATGGCATGGCCCCCACCAAACTGAGAACCAGCCAGCTCAGCGCCGTGATCACAAAGCCTTCCTTCGCATGGATCTTTTCCTTTTTTGTTTTTTTCAGCCGGAGCAGCGTACCGAGTATAAGTGCTCCCGCCAGAACGATTCCCAGATATAGCCAGCATTTCTCATGGTAGATCAGTGCCACCAGAAGGGGCAGAGCCATCAGAAGTCCCTCCACCTGAAGCAGGATTCCGAGAATATGTACTATTTTTCCGTAATTCATGACCTTACTCTTTTCGTATTATTCACCCCGATGTCTATCGAACCAGAATATCATCGATGGAATTCAGTCCCCGTTCCGTCGTAACAACCACCACGCTGTCTCCGGGCTCGATCCGGTCATTTCCGCCGGGACGGATGATGGTCCCATGCCGGTGGATACAGCAGATCAGTGTATTCTTCCGAATCTCCAGATCCTTCAGGGTGCCCCAGGTCACTCTGGCATCCTGCCCCACGTTAAATTCCAGTGCCTCCACTCTGCCCTCCATCAGACCATACAGTGCCTCCACATTACTGCCGTAGCTGTTCTGCATGGAACGGACAAACCGGGTGATATATTCCGTGGTGATCTTCTTCGTGGAAATGATGGTCCCCACGGGAAGCTCCGAGGTCATATCCTCATAGGAATTCCGATGGATCTTGATCATCCGCTTGGCGTCACTGATCTTATCCACATAAAGGGACAGCAGAATGTTGGCTTCGTCCTGACCCATCAAAGCGCATACCGCATCCATTTCACCTATGGATTCTTCGATCAGAAGGGACTTGTCCGTGGCATCTCCCAGGATCACCATGGCCTTCGGCAGCAGATCTGCAAGCTCATCACAGCGCTTCGGATCCTTCTCGATGATCTTTACCGAGATCCTGAGCTCCAGCAGTCGTTTGGCCATATAATAGCTGATGGTTCCTCCTCCGGCGATCAGGACATTTCTGATCTTCTTTGCCCGGATTCCGATCTTCTGAAGAAACTCATTTAAATCCTCAAGAGAAATGGTGACGGAGATGGAATCTCCGGCTGCCAGACGGAAATTACCGCCGGGGATCGTCACATTATTTCCACGTTCCACCACGCAGATCAGTGCCGCCTTCCCCACCTTGGAAGCAAAATCCTTCAGCTCCAGGCCATCCAGTACAGACCCCTCCGGGATCACCAGCCGGATCAGGCTGACCTTACCCTTGGCAAAGGTGTCCACCTCCAGCGCCGAGGGGATCTGGATCAGCCGGACCAGATCCGATGCAGCCACCTGCTCCGGATTGATCGACATAGACAATCCCAGCTCCTCCTTCAGGAAATATATCTCTTCCAGATACTGCGGATCCCGGACTCTGGCGATGGTCTGACAATGTCCCGCCTTCCGCGCGATCAGGCAGGCCAGCATATTCTTCTCATCCTGGTTCGTTGCAGCGATCAGAAGATCCATATCCTCGATCCCGGCTTCGATCTGCGCTGTCAGGCTGGTACAGTCTCCCTGATATCCGATCACATCGCTGGCTGCAGTCGCAGCCTCCACCACCTGGAAATCCGTATCCATTACCGTAACTTCGTGTCCCTCTTCATTCAGCTGACGCGCCAGGGCCTTGCCCACCTGTCCGCATCCTGCCACCAATATGTTCATCTCTTCGTCCTTCCCACCTGTGCCGTTCAGCACTTGCTATTCACTCTGATGTCTGTCATGCCCCCGGACGACGTCCGAAGCGAAATGACAGGAGCGCCTCCGAGGAATCCGGTCTGCCGGAGCCGGATCTGGAATTCTGCTTTCTTCCATGGGATACCTCAAGCTCCAGATATTCCGCATCCTGTATGGTATATTCTGTAGGTATGCTCCTGGACAGGATCTGAGCCAGCTCCTTCTTCTCCGTTTCGGATTCGGCCGATATCACAACCCGTGCCGTGGGCGCCTTCCGGAAAAGCTCCTGCAGGATCAGGAACAGCTTGCCTCCGGAACCGCCGATCACGATATGAGTCGGCTGTGGAAGATCACCCAGGATATCCGGAGCCTCTCCCTCTATCACCTCAACAGCCTCCGCAGATAAATGCTGAATGTTTCTCCGAATCAGTTCCGCCCGTTCCGGATCCTTCTCTATGGCATAGATCTCCGATCTCTGAAGGATCCGTCCCAGCTCCACCGCAAAGCTTCCGGTGCCGCTTCCGATATCATAAACCACCGCCGGCTCCGTGATCCGAAGCTTTCCCAGTGCTATGGTGCGTACCTCCTCCTTCGTGATGGGGATGCCCTTCTTATGAAAATATTCCTCATTGGGGATGCCTGCCAGCACCTGGATCCGCTTCTCATCATCGGAATCCAGAGGATCACTGTTCCGGATCATCACCGTGTACCGGCCCTCCGGAAGAATATCCGGAAAAGGATCCAGATTTGCATCCTCTACGCCGATGCCCGGCCGTTCTCCTTCATCTGCGAAGATCCTCTCCTCAGGATACGCCAGCTGATATCCCGCATAAAGCGAGTATTTCTTCCTCTCCGGATCATGCTTCCGGATCCAGCTTCTGATCAGCTCCACATCCTCAACTCCCGAGGTCACCAAATAGCTCCTTTTCTCATAGGGGATCCTGCGGAACACCTCCCGATAGGTCTCATCCTCCGCGCCGTGGACTCCGGATACGAAGGCCGTATCCCAGTGATCCTGCAGCCGGGCGGCCATCAGTGAAATGGATGAGATCCCCGGATATGTCCGGATCCGCATTTTAAACTTACCCGCATCGGAAAGATACATCCTTCTTCGCCAGTTGGTAAGATAGAAGATCAGTCCCACAGAACCGCTGTGGAATCCGGTATCTCCCGACAGAAGAACAGCCACC
>CADBOW010000232.1 GCA_902796375.1 uncultured Lachnospiraceae bacterium
ATATACGGCTGAACAGTTAAAGGATAATGTGCTTCGCTACGTATACAACAATACGGGAGCTTCTGTCGTTCTCATGCATGATCTTGAAGGAAGTCCGGAGACCATAGAAGCACTCCCGTCTCTGATCGACGAGCTTCGGAGTGAAGGCTATGTATTTCTTCCGATCGATAAATCTACCCTTCCGGTGCATCACAGAAAGACAGCCAGCGAACAGGAGGCTGAACTGGAGGTGGAGAAGGCGAGACTGGAGAAGCAGGAGAAGGAGAAGGAAGAGCGCCGAAGAAAGCAGGAAGAGCGAGCTGCAGAATCAGCCGAAGAGGGTGACGGGGAAGAGTAGCAGCCGGGATACGGCGCATCACAGGGGATACTATGAATTATACTGAAGCTTTAGCCTACATAGAGAGTAAAAACAGCCTCGGAATCGTTCCGGGGCTGGAACTGATTTTGGCACTGCTTGAAAAACTGGATCATCCCGAACTTTCGACTCCGGCACTGCATGTGGCGGGAACCAATGGTAAAGGCTCCGTTATGGCATTTGTCGAACATGCATTGCTGGAATCGGGACTTTCCGTAGGGAGATATCTGTCTCCGGCTGTGACGGATTATCGGGAGAAATGGCAGATCAACGGTCAGATGGTCAGTAAGACGGATCTTGCGGACTGTATGGGAGAGGTGCGTACGGCAGTGGAATCCATGGAGCAGAGCCCCACGGCATTTGAAATCGAAACTGCCCTGGCCTTTCTGCTCTTCCGGAAGAAGAAATGTGATGTCATGCTGATCGAATGCGGTATGGGCGGAAGGCAGGATGCCACAAATGTTCTGCCCCGCAAGGTGGTGGATATTCTGACCTCGGTGAGTCTGGACCATATGCAGTTTCTGGGGGATACCAGAGAGAAGATCCTGAAGGAGAAGCTGGGGATCGTTCAACCGGAGGATGTTCTTGTGACAGCTCCGCTGGATCCGGAACTTAAAGCCATACTGGACCAGGAACAGCTTTCCGTGCGGGAAGCAAAGATGTCGGAGCTGGAAATCCGGTGGGAAACAACGGAGGGGACGGATTTCACCTACCATGGGTTACCATACCATATACGGATGCCGGGCAGAGTGGCGGTGGAGAACGCCATAACCGCACTTACGGCACTTGAGGTATACAACGAGAGGGCTGAACGCTTCGGCCTGAAGAGACTGACAGAAGAGGAAATCCGGACCGGGATCGGAAGGACGGACTGGCAGGGAAGGTTTACTGTATTTGACACTATGCCCCGGATGATCGTGGACGGAGCGCATAACCGGGATGCATGGAAGCGGCTTGCAGAGAACCTAAAGGGATTTTTCGGAGAGAAGAAGATCATTTTTATCCTGGGGGTTCTTGCGGATAAGGAAGTGGATGTCATGCTGGATACATTGCTTCCTCTGGCAAAGCGGGTTTATACCTTCACTCCGGATAGTCCCCGTGCATTGGCGGGAAATGCACTGGCAGACAGGATACGGGAGCGGGAAGTACAGGTGGAGGTGACGGAAAGCGCATTTGCAGCGGCCCGGAAGGCTTTACGGGAAGCCGGACGGGAAGACAGGATCGTAGCCTGCGGATCCCTTACCTTCCTGGGAGAGCTTCTGTCAGGCAGGAGTCGCCTGGAAATGGACCGGGTGGAGCGGATCCTGGCGGATTCTTTCTACAAAACACAGATTAAGAAGATTTATGAAATGGAATATGACCGGGAGTTCTGCAGGCATGGCTTCGGACATGCGGTGGCCGTGGCGCGGATCGCATATATCCTGGCTCTGGAGGAGAAGGCCGGGATCCGAAAGGATCTGATCTATGCGGCGGCATTGCTTCATGATGTGGGACGGTATACCCCCGAAGAGAAGCAGATGTCCCATCACGAGGCAGGAGCATTTCTGGCAAAGGATATTCTGCTTCGGACCGGATATTCCGCTTCGGAGACGGAAATGATCTGCAGGGCGATCCGTGCACATAAGGATCAGAAGGAGCGGGGAATAACGCTGGAGAGCATCCTGTTCCGGGCGGACAAGCTGTCCCGGAGCTGCTTCCTCTGCGATGCCAGAGAGGAGTGCTACTGGCCGGAGGAGAGAAAGAATCGGACGATCCTTTGCTGAGCTGCATTCGCAGTCTGAGAAGCGGAGATACATTTTTAAGGGAGTAACACAGGTATGGATAAGATAGAGATCAGAAATCTGAAGATATTCGCGTATCATGGTGTCTTCGACAGTGAGAAGGAGGAAGGGCAGTTCTTCCATGTGTCAGCGGAAATGTCCCTGGACCTGAGACCCTCTTCCATGTCTGATGATCTGCTGGAGACAGTCAGCTATGATGAGGTGGCACATACCATAGAAGAGGTTGTTACAGGGGAGAAACTGAATCTGATCGAAGCGGTTGCAGAAGCGGTGGCTTCGGAGATCCTGCTTACCTATCAGAAGGTTCGTTCCGTCCGCGTCCGCGTTGATAAACCGGATGCACCCATCGGGCTGCCTTTTGAAACCGTATCCGTCACCATTGAACGGGGGCGTCATACGGTGTATCTCGGGATCGGTTCCAATCTGGGAGACCGGAAGAAATATCTGGATCAGGCAGTGGAACAGCTGGGCAAGGATCCGTATATCCGTGTGATCCGTACTTCGTCCTATATCGAAACCGAGCCCTACGGACCTGTGGAGCAGCCGGATTTTCTGAACGGGGCTGTGGAACTGGAGACGCTTTATTCCCCCCGGGAGCTGCTGTCGGTATTGCATGATATCGAACAGGAGGCGGGGAGAAAGAGGATCGTTCACTGGGGTCCCCGGACGCTGGATCTGGACATACTGCTCTATGATGATGAAGTGATCCGCGAGGAGGATCTCTATATCCCCCATGTGGAAATGGAGCATCGGACATTTGTATTGGAGCCTTTGGCTGAAATCGCGCCCTACGTAGTACATCCCCTGCGGAAATGTACCATTACGCAGCTTCTGGAGGAGCTGAAAGCGAGGGATCCCCAGGCACCGCCCTTTGACAGCTCTGAGTATCGATATGAGGATGAACTGGACAAGGAAGGAAAGAGGATCTGTTATGCAGGGGTGCCCGGAGCTTATGCAGAAGCGGCAGCCATGAAATATTTCGGCGAGGATGCTGAACTGAAAAACGTTAAAACATTTGATGATGTGGTTTCTGCCGTGAAAAACGGGGAGGCTGATTTCGGTGTGCTTCCGGTGGAGAACAGTTCCGCCGGCTTTGTCAGCGGCAACTATGATATCATTCATGCTGCGGGAGTTACCATCGTGGACGAAGTGGTTCTGGATATTGAGCACGCTTTGCTGGGTCTGCCGAATGCCCTGCTTTCGGATATCAGGAAGGTATACTCGCATAATCAGGGACTGATGCAGTGCAAGGAATTTATCGAGAGCCATCAGTTCAGCACCGAGGGGACCAGTAATACGGCGGTTGCTGCGAAGAAGGTTATGGAAAGCAGGGATGTGACCCGTGCCGCCATAGCCAGTGAACGGGCGGCGGAGATCTATAACCTGAAGGTTCTGGCACGCAGGATTAATTTTACACGGGACAATGCCACCCGATTTGTGATCATTTCCGGAGAGAAGGAGGTTCTGACAGCTTCGGATTCCGTGATCATATGCTTTACCGCACCGCACCGTGTGGGTTCTCTGTATCAGATCATGGGTATCATTAATAAGAATTCCATCAACATGACCCGGATCGAATCACGGCCGTCGCTGAAGAAGAAATGGGAGTACAGCTTCTATGTCAGCTTCGAGGGCAAGCTTACGGACAGGAATGTTATGAAGGCCCTGGGCGAGATCCGTTACGAGGCGGAGGATATGACGGTCCTGGGTACATTTTCCGCTTGACATGGAAGTATATATATGTTAATCTACCGATTGTGTAAAAAAAGAAGAGTGATCCACTCTCACCTTGGGTTGCAGATGCGCGGCCGGGTTTGATATTGTAAAAGCAGTTACAGGAGGCTATGTCTTTTTGTGATGCAGATACGATGCAGTGGAGCTCTTTTGATCCACTGTTTTTTTATTGTAATGGAGGGTACAGCCATAGATTACTTAATTAACGAACAAATCAGAGATAAAGAGGTTCGCGTGATCGGCGCCGAGGGCGGTCAGCTGGGCGTGATGAGCGTGAAGGATGCACAGCAGCTTGCAGATGATGCAGGCCTGGATCTAGTGCGGGTTTCTCCGAATGCAAAACCGCCGGTTTGCAAGATCATCGATTACGGTAAATTCCGTTATGAGATGGCGCGTAAGGAGAAGGATGCAAAGAAGAAGCAGCGCATCGTGGAGATCAAGGAGGTTCGCCTTTCCCCCAACATTGAGGAAAATGATCTTAACACGAAGGTTGGCATGGCTCGGAAATTCCTGGAGAAGGGAAACCGTGTCAAGGTTACCCTGCGCTTCCGCGGTCGGGAGCTGGCTTACGTAAATCAGAGTAAGCGGATCCTGGAAGAGTTTGCTGAAAAGCTGTCGGATATCTCCGTAGTGGATAAGCCGGCGAAGTTCGAAGGAAGAAGCATGATCATGTTTCTTGCTGAAAAGAAATAGGTTGAGTATGCGCATTTTTGCCCGGCTCACGAGGCAATATGCGATATGATATGAGTGAACAGCATTTCCGATATTTGGGGATGCGGATCAAGAAGGAGGACAAACAAAATGCCGAAGTTAAAGACAAAGAAGTCAGCTGCAAAGCGCTTCACAAAGACAGGAACAGGGAAACTGAAGAGAAATAAAGCTTATAAGAGCCATATCCTTACTAAGAAGAGCACAAAGCGGAAGAGAAATCTGCGGAAGGCAACCATTATGGACAAGACAAACAGCAAGGTTATGAAGAAGATCCTGCCGTACATCTAATCAGGCAG
>CADBOW010000233.1 GCA_902796375.1 uncultured Lachnospiraceae bacterium
CATTCCGGCAATCGCAGCTCCGACTACTGTTTACTTCATGAAACAGTACATGGAGACCGGTCTCTCGCTTGAGATCGTTGAGGCGGCTCGAATTGATGGTTCTTCCGAGTTTGCTACATTTAACAGAATCGTTCTTCCGCTTCTGAAGCCGGCTATGGCTACACAGGCGATCTTCGGTTTTGTAGGAAGCTGGAACAACCTGTATACACCGTCTATTATCCTTGCAACAGAGCGTAATAAGCAGACCATGCCGATGTATGTGTCTTCTCTGAAGGCTAACGATAAGGATCGTGACTGGGGTCTTATCTATTGTGGACTGTTCACAACAGTTATCCCGCTCCTTGTTATGTACTTCTTCCTTTCGAAGTACATTATCGCCGGCGTAGCGCTTGGTGGTGTAAAGGAGTAAACAGAGTAAATATAGAAAATCATCCTTGCGTACAAGGTATGGTTTTGGTATAATTACTTCCATTAGAGCAGAGACGAAAGAAGAAGTCTTTCCGTCTCTGCTTTTTTAAGAGTAGTTGAAAGTGAGGATCAGGTCTCATGGCGGACAATGAACGCGGCGCAGGCAGACAGCGTGAATGGAAACTGAAAAGAGGACTGGATGCGTTTGGAAATATATTTGGAATCAATGTATGCTTTGTGATCGGATGCCTTCCGGTGATCACGGTTGGTGCGTCCCTGGCAGCAGCATATGCGATGAGTATCCGGCTTCAGGAGAATGAGGAGGAGACGGTGCTCCGGGGATTCATTCATGAATTTAAACGTAGTTTCAAGCAGGCGACCATCGCGTGGATCGGCATGCTTGTGGTGGCTGCGGTACTGGTGGCTGAGTGGATCCTGGTGAATACGCAGACGGGTGCGATCTCTGTATTCTATACCATTGTATTTTACCTGGAGCTTCTTTTCTCAGCTTTGGCACTGGCTTATCTGTTCCCATTGATCGCCCGCTTTAAGACGACAGCAAAACAGGCGGCAAAAAACTCAATTTTGCTTTCGGTAGGATATATCTTCAGCTTTATTAAGATCACAGTTGCGTGGGTTGCTCCCATTGCGCTTTCGATCATTTATCCGATCATCTTCCTGCACACCTGGTATCTGTGGCTTCTGGTCTTTTTCGGAGCCATCATCTGGGGTACATCTCATACAGTCCGTTATGTCATCGGACAGAATGAAGAGGCATTGAAGAATACGGAAGAGGAACGGGCCGAGGAGGAACGGAAGAAGGAAGAAGCGGAACGTTTAAAGGAAGAAGGGCGTGAGATCCTGGAAGAGGCAAAGCGCCAGGAACGTGAGGCTGCAGCTTCCGGGGATGAGGCGGCTGCATCCGGGAGTGGCGATACAGCATCCGGAAATGATGAAGCGTCAGAAGCTTCCGGAAATGATGATTCGTCGGCAGATGCTTCCGGAAGTCGGACAGAGAATGATGGGGATGACACGTCAGAAGAGTCGGATGGAAGCTCCGGTGGAATAAGAAGAGAGCCGTCGACACAGACGAAGCTTCCGCCGGATCAGCAAAGGCAGAAGAAGCAGGGCCAGAACAAGCAGGACCAGAACAAACAGGGCCAGAAGAAGCAGGGCCAGAATAAGCAGGGCCAGAAGAAACAGGGCCAGAAGAAACAGGGCCAGAACAAGCAGGGCCAGAACAAGCAGGGCCAGAACAAGCAGGGCCAGAACAAACAGAGTCAGAATAAACAGAATCAGTCAAAAAAGAACAGGCCTGCTGCAAAGCAGAAATAGATCTGGACATTCTGCAATGAAATTCGCATCGGAGAACCGGGCAGACCGGATTTCCGATGCTTTTTTCGTGATACGAGACCGTTGCAGCACGGCCCCCTTCTGCTCGAATTTAAAAAAAGTATAATCCGGATGAATGGAGTATAACTATAATGTAGGGGCTTGGCACAGACCGGCAGAGACCGGGAGACGGTGAACAGGAGGCCTTCATATGACGATCAGGGAGCAGTTTGAACAGGAAGAGCATGAGAGACTGTGCCGGTATGCGGCTTATAGTGATTCAAGCCGTGGCAGAGAGAAACCGGAGAAGGAAAGTGATATACGTACCGTATATCAGAGAGACCGGGATCGGATCATTCATTGTAAGTCTTTTCGCAGGCTGAAGCATAAGACCCAGGTATTTCTGTCTCCCTACGGAGATCATTACAGAACCCGTCTTACACATACCCTGGAGGTTTCGCAGATCGCACGGACCATTGCCAAGGCCGTACGGGCAAATGAAGATCTTACGGAGGCGATCGCTCTGGGGCATGATCTTGGGCATACACCCTTCGGTCATGCCGGAGAGAGGGCGCTGACCAGAACCCTCGGACGTCCGTTTCTTCACAGTGAGCAGAGTGTTCGTGTGGTTGAGCGGCTGGAGAAGAACGGCAGGGGGCTGAACCTGACATGGGAGGTGCGTGACGGCTTCCGAAATCACAGGACCAGTTCGAGACCTGCAACATTGGAAGGGGACATAGTTCGTGTGTCCGATAAGATCGCATATATCAATCATGATATAGATGACGGCATTCGTGCCGGCCTTTTGAGCGAGGACCGCCTCCCGGAGGAGTGTACATCGGTTCTCGGAAACCGGACCAGAGATCGGATCAATTCCATTATACTGGACACGGTGGAGCATACCATCGGACAGGCAAGAGTTACCATGTCGGAGCAGGTGGAAACAGCACTGCTGAAGCTTCGGACCTTTATGTTTGAGGAGCTGTATCGGAATCCGCTTGCAAAAGGCGAGGAGGGTAAGGCAGAGGAGATCGTGGCGATGCTGTATCGCTATTATATGGAGCATCCGGATGCATTGCCCGGAGAATTCCTGGATATGATCGACGAAGGGGATCCGCAGGATGTGGTGGTCTGTGATTATATCGCAGGCATGACGGATAATTATGCAATAATGAAATTTCAGGAGATCTTTCTGCCGCATTCCTGGCAGAAAATGTAATAGAAAAGAGGATCAGGCATGTACTATCCCGAAGAGGTTGTGGAGGAGGTTCGTTCGCGAAATGATATCGTGGATGTGATCTCTTCCTATGTGGGATTAAAACGTGCGGGCAGCAACTATACGTGCTGCTGTCCGTTCCATAATGAGAAGACCCCGTCCTTTTCCGTCAGCAGACAGAAGCAGATGTTCTACTGCTTCGGATGCCATGAAGGGGGAAATGTGATCAGCTTCGTTATGAAGTATGAGCATTTTACATTTCCGGAGGCGCTTCGATATCTGGCGGACCGTGTAGGGTACAGTCTCCCGGAGGTGGAGCCCTCGGAGGAGGAGAAACGAAGGACGTCCCGGAGGCAGCAGCTTCGGGATGTGAATACCGCGGCTGCGGCATATTTTCATTTTCTTCTGACCAAGACGGAACGGGGGAAGCTGGGTTATCGGTATTACCGGGAACAGAGAGGATTTTCCGACAAGACCATCGCAGATTTCGGACTGGGATTTGCGGATGTGTATTCGGATGATCTCTATCGGTATCTGAAGAAGAAAGGCTTCTCGGATGAGATCATGCGGGATGCCGGACTGGTGGATTTTGATGAACGCCGGGGGCCGCATGATAAGTTCTGGAATCGGGTGATGGTTCCGATCCTGGACATCAATGCAAAATGTATAGCCTTCGGTGGAAGAGTGCTGGGGGATGCAAAGCCGAAGTATATGAATACCCGGGAGACCGAGATCTTTGATAAGAGTCATAATCTGTTTGCACTCTACCTTGCCAGACGAAGCAAGCGAAGGGGTATGATACTCTGTGAGGGCTATATGGATGTGATCACACAGCATCAGGCGGGGTTTGATAATGCCATAGCGTCTCTCGGAACTGCATTTACTTCGGGACAGGCGTCGCTGATCCGGAAATATACCAAGGAAGTATATCTGGCATATGACAGTGACAGGGCAGGGACCATGGCGGCGAAGAAGGCCATACAGGTCCTGCGGGCCCACGATATGCAGCAGAGGGTGATTGATCTTTCTCCGCATAAGGATCCGGATGAATTCCTGTCTGCGGAAGGAGCAGAGGCATATGAGGAAAGGATCCGGCAGGCGATCCCGGGACGGATGTTTGAGATCCGGGAGCTGGCGAAGGGCTTTCGGCTGGATGATCCGGAGGAGAAGACCGGTTTCATTCACGCGGCGGCTGCCCTGATCGCAGGTGCGGAGGATGTGGCCGAACGGGCCAGTTATACGGAAACCGTGGCCGGAGAGTATGGTATAAATGAAGGTCTGCTGCAGCAGGAGGTTACAAGGATCGGCCTGACGGGGCTGGATTCCCGGTCTGCCGGTTATGCCGTTACCGATTCCGCCGGATATCCGGAGGACATGCTGTCTGAGGAAGAAAGGGATTATACGGATTCCGGAGGGCCGTACAGATCGGAAGAGAACGGATCCGGACAGGAATATCGAAGAAGGGACAATGGGAGAAAGGAAGACCGGACGGAGGAGCATCTCCTCACCTGGATGGTGAATCGGCCGGAGCTCTTTTCCACATTGAGCGGGGTGATCTCCGAGGAGGATTTCACCGGCAGAGTTCATGAGGTGGCAACGCAGTTGTTTCAACAGTATCGGGAGACCGGATCAGTTACTCCGGCGGCGATCCTCAGTCGATATGAGGAATCGGAGGATCAGAGAGAGATCGCCGGGATCCTGTCCAGGGAGTTCCCCTTTGAGACGGAGCAGGATGCTGCAGAGAAGGCACTAACGGAGCTGGTTCGGAAGCTGAAGCTGAAGGCAGTGGATGAGAAGCTGCGAAACGGGACGGGAAGTGCATTTGAACTGGCCCGACAGAAGAAGGATATACAGAAAATAGAGATACATTTATAAAAGAAAGGTAGAGATTATGGCTGCAAAGAAGAAAAACGAAGTTGCAAATGAGGCTGTTGAGAAGGAAGAGAAGGAGACTGTGAAGAAGACCACTTCCAGAAAAACAGCTGACAAGGCGGAAGGAAAGGCTGAAACAAAGAGTGCCGGAAAGAAAACCTCCTCCAAAAAGACGGAGGATACCTCCGAGGAGAAGCCGAAGAAGGCAGGATCCAAGGCGGCAGCCAAAAGTACGGAGGAGACCGCTGAGAAGAAGGAGACTGTGGAGAAGCCGAAGAAGGCAGGAACCAGGGCTGCGGCAAAGAATACGGAGGAGGCCGCTGAGAAGGAGCCCGCCGAGAAGAAGGCCGCTGAGAAGAAGTCTGCCGAGAAGAAGGCAGCAGAGAAGAAATCCTCTTCCAGGAATCAGAAGAAGATGGAAGAGGCAGAGATGGATCCGGCTACGCTGGAAATGGAAGCGGACCGGCTTCTGGCAGAGGACGAGATGAATCATCATGTGGAGATGGATGATCTGGCAGCTTCGGAGAGAGATGCTCTGTCTGCCCTGAATGACATGGCATTTGATTTTGACGGTTCCAAGGAAAATGGAATGACGGCTGTCGAACTGATGAGTAATCCGGTTTACAGCAAGAAGATGGAAGCCCTGCTGGCAAAGGCCAAGAAGGAAAAGAATGTGATCGAGGATACCGAGATCATTGAAGCCTTCAAGGATAAGAGTGAGCTTCTGACACCGGAAAGCTTTGGAGCGATCCTGGAATACTTTGAAAATAACAGCGTAGACGTGCTTACCATTACCGAGGATGATGACGATCTCCCGGATGATGACCTGGACTTCCCCATGTCCGATGACGAAGAACTGGAACAGATCGATCTGGAGCAGGTGGATCTGGCGGTTCCGGAGGGCGTCAGCATAGAGGATCCGGTTCGTATGTATCTGAAGGAGATCGGTAAGGTTCCGCTTCTTTCCGCAGAGGACGAGATTGAACTTGCCAAGCGGATGGAGGAGGGCGATGAGGCTGCAAAGAAGAAGCTGGCTGAGGCAAACCTTCGTCTTGTGGTAAGTATAGCAAAGCGCTATGTGGGCCGCGGTATGCTGTTCCTGGATCTGATCCAGGAAGGAAATCTGGGTCTGATCAAGGCAGTGGAAAAATTCGATTATCGGAAGGGCTACAAGTTCTCCACGTATGCAACCTGGTGGATCCGTCAGGCCATTACGCGTGCCATCGCAGACCAGGCCAGAACGATCCGTATCCCCGTTCATATGGTTGAAACCATCAACAAACTGATCCGTGTCTCCCGACAGCTGTTACAGGAGCTGGGCCGTGAGCCGGTTCCGGAGGAGATTGCGGAAGAGATGGAGATCTCCGTTGAGAGAGTACGGGAGATCCTGAAGATATCTCAGGAGCCGGTATCTCTGGAAACTCCGATCGGAGAAGAGGAGGACAGTCATCTGGGTGACTTTATCCAGGATGAAAATGTTCCGGTTCCCGCCGAGGCAGCTGCATTTACGCTGTTGAAGGAACAGCTGGTAGATGTTCTGGGCACTCTGACGGACCGTGAGCAGAAGGTGCTTCGTCTCCGGTTTGGACTGGATGACGGCCGGGCACGCACACTGGAAGAGGTTGGAAAGGAATTCAACGTAACCCGTGAGAGGATCCGTCAGATCGAAGCTAAGGCACTTCGGAAGCTGCGTCATCCTTCCAGAAGCAGAAAACTAAAAGAATTTTTGGAGTGATGCTATGAGAGAATTAGGCAAACGATTACAGACGATAGTGGACTATGTAAATCCGGACCAGCGGGTAGCGGATGTGGGATGTGATCATGCATATGTCAGCATGGAGCTTGCAGAGAAGAAGAACTGTACATGTATCGCCATGGATATCAAGGAGGGACCGCTGGCCATCGCAAAGGAGAATATCTGGGGAGAACGTCTGGACAAGAAGGTGGAGACGCGTCTTTCCGACGGCCTGAAGGAGCTGAAGGCCGGTGAAGTGGATGCCATTGTCATCGCCGGAATGGGCGGACATCTCATTACGGATATCCTGAGGGACGGAACGGATAAGCTTCGCCCGGGGATGCAGCTGGTATTGTCTCCCCAGTCGGATCTCAGACTTGTCCGGTATTCACTTCGGAAACAGAACATTTTTATCGAGCAGGAGACCTGTCTTCAGGATACGGGGAAATGGTATTTTGTTCTGAACTGCAAGGTGGGGATCCGTCTTCCCCTTGAAGTGCCGGATGAGGTGGCGAAGGAGAATATGAATTACGGAACCTATCTGATCGAACATCCGACAGAGGAATTCAGGGCATATCTTGACTGGGAAGCGAAGGGATTCGATGTTCTGATCAAGGATCTGGGGAAGCAGAAAACTCCGGCGGCCAGAGCCAGACGGGGCAGCATGGTGAAGCAACTGGAAGAGAACAGGAGAATCCGCGAGCTTGTGGGGTGATCACTGACAGACAGGAACGGTTCGGTGTTTGTTCATCGGAAAAGGAGAAGGTATGAAGGAAATCACTGTTACAATCCATGATGGGGAGAATAGAAGAGAGCTCAGACTGGAGAGCGGGACATCCCTGCTTCGGCTTGTGAATCAGGATCCGTCCTACGGCCAGATGACGGTAGCCGCCAAGGTAAACGGACGTCTGGTGGAACTGGGGCAGAAGCTGTATCGACCGGTAGAGGTGGGGTTTGTTACTACAAGAGATCCCATCGGATATGAAATTTATAAGAGGAGTCTGATCCTTCTGATGGTTCGGGCGTATCATGAAGCATTTCCGGAACTGCGGGTACGGGTGCTGTATTCTTTGGGACAGGGATTCTTCTGCACGGTACATGATACGGAGGGCAGGGTAGTCGAACCGGAGAGAGCCGAACTGAAGAAGGTGAAGGCTGTCATGCATCGGTTGGTGGATGAGAAGATCCCCATCGAGAAGAAGGTCCTTAAGACGGCGGAAGCCGTTAAGCTGTTCCGGGAACGCGGTATGGATCAGAAGGCAGAGCTTTTCCGGTATCGGAGAGCTTCCCGGGTCAATCTATATTCTCTGGACGGGTATGAGGACTATTTCTATGGTTACATGCTTCCGTCCACAGAGGGACTTTCCAGGTTCAATCTGATCCAGTTCGATGACGGTTTTATCCTGGTGGTTCCCAGAAGAAACAGCCTGGAGCTTGGCAGAGTACACGGGGCGCAGGAGTCGCTCTATACCGCACTTCGCGAGGCGGAGGATTGGGGGAATCAGCTGGGACTTTCCGGTGTGGGACAGCTGAATACGGAGATCTGTAAAGGACACCTGAACGACCTGATCCTGATCCAGGAAGCCATCATGGAGAAGCAGATTGCGGACATCGCGGAGAAGATTCACGGACAGAATAAAAAGCTGGTTCTGATCGCAGGCCCGTCCTCCTCCGGCAAAACTACATTTTCCAACCGGCTGTCCATACAGCTTCGGGCGCATGGACTGAATCCGCATCCCATAGCCATGGATAATTTCTTTAAGGAGCGGGTGGATACCCCGAAGGATGAGAACGGAAAATATGATTTTGAATCCATCGACGCCATGGATCTGAAGCTCTTCAATGAGACGATGGAACGGCTTCTTCAGGGAGAAGAGGTAAAGATGCCCCGGTTTGATTTTACTCTGGGGGAGAAGAAATTTGACGGAAGAACCCTGAAACTGAATCCGGATGATGTACTGGTGGTTGAGGGGATTCATGCGCTGAATCCTGCCTCCACCTATGCGCTTCCTGCGGACAGCAGCTACAAGATCTATATCAGTGCGCTGATGCAGTTAAATCTGGATGAACATAACCGGATATCGACCTCGGATACGCGACTGCTGCGACGGATCGTGCGGGATGCCAGAACCCGCGGCAATGATGCGTCACGTACCATAGCCATGTGGGAATCCGTGCGCAGAGGAGAAGAGAGAAATATCTTCCCGTATCAGGGGGAAGCAGATGCATTGTTTAATTCTGCCCTGATCTATGAGCTTTCCGCCATCAAGATCTATGCGGAGCCGCTTCTGTTTATGGTTCCTCCGGAGAGTGAAGAGTATTATGAGGCGAAGCGCCTGTTGAAATTCCTGGACTATTTTCTCGGGATCGATCCCAGCATGATACCGGCGAATTCTCTGCTGAGGGAATTTATCGGAGGGGGATGTTTCGAGATCTGACATAAGAAAAGTCGAGCAGAACGATAAGCCGGGTTATGTCGTGGGTGATCATCTATCTAGATCGTATGTTACCATACGATTCAAGCAACCTACCTGTGACACGGCGGGCAGCCGTATCGTCACGTCTTGGTCTTGCTTCGGATGGGGTTTACAGAGCCTGTCCTGTTACCAGTACAGCGGTGAGCTCTTACCTCGCCATTTCACCCTTACCGGTTGAATACCGGCGGTATCTTTCTGTTGCACTTTCCCGGGAGTCGCCTCCGCCGGACGTTATCCGGCATCCTGCCCTGTGAAGCCCGGACTTTC
>CADBOW010000234.1 GCA_902796375.1 uncultured Lachnospiraceae bacterium
GGTGAAGCTGGAGTATTTCAATCCGGCAGGAAGCGTAAAGGACCGTATCGCAAAGGCCATGATCGAGGATGCAGAAGAGAATGGGCTTCTTAAGGAAGGCTCCGTGATCATCGAGCCCACCTCCGGAAATACCGGTATCGGACTTGCAGCCATCGCTGCAGCAAAGGGCTATCGGATCATTCTGACCATGCCGGAAACCATGAGCGTGGAGCGCCGCAACATCCTGAAGGCCTATGGTGCAGAGCTGGTTCTGACGGAAGGTGCAAAGGGAATGAAGGGCGCCATCGCAAAGGCGGAAGAACTGTCAAAGGAGATTCCGGACAGCTTCATCCCGGGACAGTTCGTAAATCCGGCGAATCCGGCGATCCATAAGGCAACCACCGGTCCGGAGATCTGGAAGGATACGGAGGGAAATGTGGATATCTTCATCGCTGGCGTAGGTACCGGCGGAACCGTAACGGGAACCGGCGAGTATCTGAAGGAGCAGAACCCGAATGTGAAGGTAGTGGCCCTTGAGCCCGAGGATTCGCCTGTACTCTCCGAAGGCAGAGCCGGCGCACACAAGATCCAGGGAATCGGCGCAGGCTTCGTGCCGGATGTGCTGAACACCAAGGTCTTCGACGAAGTTTTCAAGGCCTCCAATGACGATGCATTTGCAACCGCAAAGCTGCTGGCAAAGAAGGAAGGTATCTCCGTAGGAATCTCCTCCGGAGCAGCTCTCTTCGGTGCGATCCAGCTGGCAAAGCGTCCGGAGAATGAGGGCAAGGTGATTGTAGCTCTGCTTCCGGACAGCGGCGACCGTTATTATTCAACGGCACTCTTTACCGAGTAATAAAACGAAAAAGAGAAATGTATGTGCTGCACATGTTACAGCACATGAGAATACCTCCTGTAACAAAGATCCCGCTTGCCATGGCGGGATCTTTTGTGCGCGATACGACCGGTCGGCAGAAGTGCTTGCACGCATATGCGCCGGCCGACGCAACATCGAGCAGGAGGGACCCTCCTGCTCGATCACATGGTGAACTATACAGTTACTGGTACTGGATGCAGACCAGGCTTCCGTCTATGGCGTTGATCGCGACGAGGCCCACCTGACCGTTACTATATGCGGGGAAGACCCAGGCCGGAACCAGTGTATATTCCGTGTCATCTGTCTCTGAGGTCACCGGCTGGTACATGAGCTGGGCTTTATTGAAGGTCAGCTTCTGCCCGTTCACCCTGGTGGGGTCATAGGATGCCTTGACCGATTCCCGGAAGGATTCCATCACATTGTCGAAGGACAGGAGCTGAACCTGTGTGGCGAGCTCCTCCACGATCTCTCCGCTGCACTTGATGGTAGCACCCACTACGCCCTGATCGGTAACCCAGAAGGAGCCGATGTTTCCTAAAAACCAGGAGTAGGAGTTGTCGGAGGTTGCACCGTGCATCATGTCGTACTGGACCTCATATCCATCCAGAACGGCATCATCCATATTTCCGGCGTTGATGGCGTCTTCTGAATAGAACAGGAGCTCCCTGCGGACCGGATCACCCGTGTCCTGTCCTATGGTGATCTTCATATCCTCTTTTGCCAGAGGCATTTTCAGCTGGTCGGCTGCAAAGGTTGTCACCGAGTCGATCAATGCTTCTTCACTTGACTCAGTACGATTCGGACGGTCCTGCATGGTTTCCCATACATTGATCCTGTTCCAGATTTCCGTATTGATTCCCTCTATGTGATTGGGAAGGGCAGTCACATCAGGGCACTTGGTGGAACCGATCAGATCTCCCGGATTCTTCGGATAGAAAGAGATCATTTTTTCGCCTCCCTCACGGCTGTATGTGAACAGAAGCTGATAGGGCACATTTTTATAGCTTCCTTCATAGGTATGATAGAAGTATTCTTCTCCATCCTCCCAGGATGACACCGGACCTTCTTCATTGTATTTTATAGATTCCTGCGGATGAAAATTCATATAGACCGAAACACAGATCCCTATGATATTATGGGAATCGCCGGCTGCCGCGGAAAGGTCTCTCCGGACCTCCTTTCCGGTATCTCCGAACAGGTTCTTTACAATCTCCGCTTCATGTGTCTGATCCTCGGAAATGGACTTCATCCGGTAGGAATGGAAGGTATCCACATCACGTGCCACGTCTGTGATCCCAACCTCTACCGGGATGGATCCGATGGAAAATGTATCCTCCCAAACGGGTTTTCCTCCGACCTGTGCCTCCGGGATCCAGCCTGTCTTTTTGCCGGAGGATTCTGTGGCCTGACCGGATTGCTCCGTCCCGGTGCCGGCTTCCGTGGAACCGGAGGATGACTCCGGGCTGCTTCCCGCAGAGGTACCGGAGGAGGTGACGGGAGTTCCGTAATCGTCGATGGTATCCGACTTGGTTTCTCCGCAGGCTGTACAGAGGAGCGAAAGACCGAGCAGGACAGCGAGGATTCTTCTATAAGGTTTCTTTCTCATTTTTGTGACTCCTTTTTTCCATGATAAAGGCACGTGGTCCGTGACTTTTTTGACATTGGTATCATCTTAGAATAAAAATGCATCGAAAATGTATCATGTTCTGAGCTTTTCTGCGGAGCCGGGCCATACGGAGCTGCCGCCGGCGTTGTGAAAAACGCACAATTCAGGTAGATGCAGTGGTGAGATTTGCCCAAAACCTTATTTTCCGGCTGTCATAATCACGAAAAAAAGCGAAAAAAAAATAAATCTTTGGGCACACTTCAGAATCATTTTGCGTATAATAACACTTGTAACCCCCAATACATTATAGTTTTTTGCTACAACCCCAAGTAACAAAATACCTTCTCCAAAATGGACAGTCGCTCAAACGGCTGTCCATTTTCCTTTTTTATACATTTCCATACATTTTCATTATAACATAGTCCTTTCTTAAATTCAGTTCCGAATGAAAGCTGGTCACTGTCAAGCAATCGTTGGCGCGATTCTCATCACATGTTCTGTCACGATGTTTCATCTGAGGGCATGGGGCGTACGGTGTGATTCATTGCTGGACATAAGCTATGGGAAGTGTTATCATTTTCATGGTAATATTGGTAATTTACAAGGTTTTGTGAGGGTTAAACGAAGTGTCAGAAAACAAGATAAACAGATTAAAAGATGCCATCAGCAGGAGCTATGTGGGAAGTGACAATGTCATCGAGCATCTGATCATAGCGCTTTTATCCGGCGGACATGTGCTGCTGGAGGATGTACCGGGGGTTGGAAAGACCACGCTGGCCAAGGCGGTTGCGGAGTCCGTGGCCATGGATTTTGCCCGGGTGCAGTGCACACCGGATACTCTGCCGTCCGACATCCTGGGAACCACGGTATTTGAAGCCAAGACCGGTTCCTTCCGGCTGGTACAGGGACCGATCTTTCACCGGTTTCTGCTGGCGGACGAGATCAACCGGACTTCTCCGAAAACCCAGTCTGCATTGCTGGAGGCCATGGAGGAGCACCAGGTGACGATCGACGGAAAGAGCTATCCCCTGCCGGAGCCCTTCCTTGTGGTTGCCACACAGAATCCTGTGGAGCAGCTGGGCACCTATCCGCTGCCAGAAGCGGAGCTGGATCGTTTTCTGATGAAGCTGACGCCGGGGTACCCCGGAAAGGCAGAGCAGCTGGAGCTGGCGAAAATGTTCCTGACCGGGGAACTGAAGCAGCCTACGGAGCCTGTGCTTACGACGGATGAACTGCTGGACTGCATGAAGGAGGTTCGGGCGGTGATCCTGAAGGACGAGGTGGTGGAATATGCGCTTGCCATCGTGGAGGCCACCAGAACGGAGAAGGAGGTCAGCTGCGGACTCAGCCCGCGTGCCAGCCTGGATCTGCTGCGAGCGTCCCAGGCAACTGCATATGTAAGAGGAAGAGATTTTGTGATCCCTGAGGATGTGATCGAGATTGCGAAGGTTGTCCTTCCTCACAGACTTGTACTGACGGCAGAGGCAAAGATCAATCATTTCACCGGATATCAGGTGATCCTGGGTGTACTGGATCGGACCAGACGCCCTCAATAGTATTCCATGAGCAGAAAAGAAAAACGAAAAAAGAAAAACAGGAAGAAATGGCGCCCGCGCCTGCCACAGGTGATCTACGTGCTCGCACTGATTGCTGTGATCATTTATGTCAGCAATCGAGGGGGCGCATTTTCCTATGCCCTTTTTTATGCCATGCTGTTCTATCCGGTGCTTGCTTTCTTCTATCTACTTATAGTAAAAGCATCCATCCGGATCCTTCAGGATCTTCCCTCCCGGAAGCTGAAGAAGCGGGTGGAAGAGCCTTACCGGCTGGTGGTGGAGAATACATCCTTCCTTCCGGCCTCGGGGATCCGGCTGCAGGTTGAACCGGGGCGGGCGGAATTCCATGATGATATCATAAGCGAGGAGCTGAGCATGCTCCCCAGGGAGAAACGGTCCTTCGAAACCGGACTCAGCTGTAATTATACCGGGAGCTATGAGACCGGGATCGCCCGGATCACATTTCGGGATTGCTTTCGCCTGATGACTCTGACATTGAAGAATCCCATGCCGCTTCGGGTGCAGATCCTTCCGGTGGTGACCGGGATCGCCCGGGACGATCTGAGTCGTGCCACCTGGTCACTGACCCGGGGGTCCATGGGTGGAAGAAGAAACGAGAAGGAAGAGATCCTTGGAAACGACATGGTGCAGTATACCCCCGGAGATCCGCTGAAGCGGATCCATTGGAAGAACTACGCAAGAAGCGGTGAGGCCATGGTACGTCTGCCGGAGGACAAGGACTTCAGTCTGATCACGGTGATGCTTCTGCTGAAGTCGGGAAGCCTGGAGAGCAATGAGGCCCTGGCCCGGAGAGACCGGTTCCTGACCTATGCGGTTTCGGTTGCCGGTGCTTTTGCAGAACAGAAGAAACCGGTTCAGTTCCTGTTTTACAATGCTGCAGTCAAGACGGTCCTGGTGGAGGACTATGAGGGACTGGAGAATCTGTGCAGTGAGCTGTCCAGAGAACTGGTTCAGAGAGATAATCCCGAACGGGTGGAGGCACTGTTGCGGGAAGAGGCGGAGCGCAGACAATGTGCTGCTCTTGTGATCCGGGAAGGAGAGGAACAGTTGTGCCCGATGTAAGGAAGAGGACGTGGAATTTCATATTGGACGGCCTGCCGATCCTTGCCATCTCCTTTGCGCTTCTGGAGTGGCTCACCCGGTTTTCAGTGCTGCGTCTGGACAGGGTCAGTTACCTCTGCTATCTGGCAGCGGCATTTCTGATCGCATTTCTGGCTGAGTACACGGGGCATCCCGGGCGGATGATCCGTTTTCTGCCGATCCTTCCCATCGCCATTCTGGTGATCTCAAGGGACAGAGGGCTTGTTACAAGTGCGCTGATCGCGGCGGTGCTGATCGGTGTTCTTTTCATGCTGAAAAATCTGGCTGCCTGGAAATGGATCCAGGGCGGCCTTCTGGTAATGCTGGTGGTCATGTGGGTTCTGGAAGAGAATCAGCCGGTGATGGTTGCGGCAAGCCTGGTGCTTCTCCTGGCCTCCTGTATAGTTACATTTCTGGAGAAGGCCCACAGAAACTGGCTCCTGCTGCTGGGGCTCATGTCCGGACTTGCGCTGATCCCGGGATCGGATGTGGAGCCGATGCAATGGGATACTCTGTATTCCATCATAGATCATGTGGAGGATTTCTTCGTAACGGCAGGAAAGGATGTGGGATATTTCTTCGAAGGCCTTTTCGGAGGGGATGAGACGGCCTATACGGGATATTCCGATGCGGGTAAGCTGAGCGGAGGTCTGACCGGAACGGACCGGGAGGCACTGCTGATCGAGACCAGGTCAAAGCTGAAGTACTGTTATCTTCGGGGCGCCGTTTATTCGGAGCTGGGGCCGGAGGGCTTCTCGGACCGGCAGAAGCCGGAACAGCCCATGGTCTCCTGGCTGGCACTCTATCTGTCGGCTCTGTATAAAACAGGGGTCACTCCTGAAGAGGCAGCATGCTTCTCCCGGGTGGAACGGGCGAAGATCACGTATCAGTATCTTCGGACCTCGGACCTGATCCTGCCGGCTACCACATTTTATATCAACGGGGGCCTGGAGTACGGACTGGACGGGAAGGAAGGAAAAGGCTTCACCTATGATTTCAACTATATTGCCTTTGATGAAGCCAGTCCCTATTATAAGGAGCTGGCGCGGAAGGCCCAGGAGATCCGGTACCCGGCACATTATGAAGAGGCGGCGGCGGTAGCCAAGGAGATCTATGGCATCCATCTGCCGAATTATATCACGATCGATGAATACAATGAGGCCATCCGTGCATATCAGGAGATCCCGGAATCGGAGGAATATCTGGATATCTCCATGAAGACGGACCGGATGGAGGCGCTGGCAGAGAAGCTGACGAAGGACTGCAGCTCCGATATGGAGAAGGCTCTCCGGATCGAGGCATATCTTCGCCAGTACAAATACGATATGTCGGTGGACCTCCGCGGAAGTGATAATTATATCGATGCCTTTCTTTTTGAGAAGGAAAGCGGATACTGTGTTCATTATGCATCCGCCATGGTAATGCTGCTTCGGCTGAATCATATCCCCGCCCGATATGTACAGGGCTTCCTTCGTTCCGCCAAGGACGAAAATGTGGTTCGGGAGAGCGCGGCCCATGCCTGGGTTGAGGCTTTTATGCCGGGACTCGGATGGGTCCGGTTTGAACCCACCGGGGCTATGGAGTCTGCCGAGGGGACCAGCTGGCGGCTGCGGGTTGCCAAGAAGAAGGACGGTGAGCCGGAGGAAGTGGAGATACCGGAAGAGAAGGAAGAGTATGATGTTCCGGAGATCCCTGAGCCTGAAAAGCCCGTGGTGGAACAGAAATCCTCCGCTTCCATGAAGGAGATCCTGCGGACCATCGGATATTATGTTCTTGCAGTTCTGGGAATGGCGGCATTTATCATATTGCTGGTGGTCGTGATCCGGAAGATCCGATATGCGAAGCTGAAGCCGGAGGAGAAGCTTCGTGTGGAGGTGGATCGCCTGAAACACCGGATGAACCGAAAGCTTCCGGAGGGGACGGTCATTTCCTCCGTATTTGAATATCTGCCTTATGTGGAGGATGAAAGCATCGGAGAGAAGATGAAGACGCTTCTTCAGGAGTATTACAAGGTCCGGTTCCGCGGAGATCCCGCATCTCCGGAGCTGATCCGTGAAATGCACGTCCTGGCACGCAGCTGCTGATCCGGCTTGAAATCTTCTCAGGGTTCGGATAATGTATCTGGTATTCCGGTTTTCAAGCTTTGGAAGTAGAATCCGGATCGTCAGGAATTCCGCATCTGCAGCGTGCGGGGGTATATTTGTGATCACTTTGATTGAAAGAGAAAAAGGAGGGGAAGAATGAAGTATTATGATCTGACAGCGGCGCAGAACCTGCATAATCGTTGGATCCATGAGTATGGAACCCAGCAGGTTTCCGGCATCAGCATAGTTGCGTCGGTAAAGGCTCCGCTGGAGTTTGGGCTTTTGAAGAAATGTATCCTTTTGGAGTATGAGCGATATGGCTGCATGCGCATCCGGTTTACCAAGCCGGACAAGAACGGAAATGTACGTCAGTACATTTCAAAGAAGCTTCCGGAGGAGATCCCGATAGTTGATCTTCGGGACCGGGGAAGTCTGGCGGAAGCGGATAAGGTCATGCAGCAGTGGGCATATGAGACATTTGACGAGAGTAACATACCGCTGTGTGAATTCCGTATGGTGGATCTTCCGGAGGGCTATCGGGGAATGTTCATCCACATGGATCACCGGCTGATCGATTCCTCCGGTTACGCGGTGATGGTGAAGGATATCTTCCAGCTCTATATGCATTATCAGTTCGGCTCGGATTATCCGCGGGATCTTGCGGATTATGAGACCGTGCTTCAGAAGGATCTTGCGAGAGCGTCGGATCCGAAGCGGAAGGAGAAGGATCGGAAGTTCTGGGCAGAGCATTTTGACACCTACGGTGAACCGCTCTACTCGGATATTCAGGGCCCCTCCGTGCTGGAGAAGGCGAGGGAGAAGCACGGAAATCCGAACCTTCGTGCTGCGGATATCGAGAGAAAGAATCTTTTTGTAACGGTGAAGGATTATTATCTGGAGCCGGCGCCGACGAAACGGCTTTTGAATTTCTGCGCGGAGCACAGCATTTCCATGACGAATCTGGTGCTGTTTCTGATGCGGACCTATCTGTCGAAGGTGAACAACGGGCAGGAGGATATTACCATCGAGAATTTCATTTCCAGACGGTCCACCCATAACGAGTGGTCCTCCGGCGGCAGCAGGACCATCATGTTCCCCTGCCGGACCATCATTAAGCCGGAGATGGAATTCCTGGAGGCTCTGTATGAGATCCAGCAGGTGCAGAATCACATTTATCTGCATGGAGGCTACGATCCGGCGGCGATCGTGGAGGAGATGAAGCGCCGTTACGGAACCCCGGATGATACCAGCTATGTCAGCTGCTATCTCACATATCAGCCGGTCATGAGCTACGGGACCAGCCATCATCTGAAGGATATCCCCATGCATATCAAATGGTTTGCAAACGGGGCGGCTACAAAGAAAATGTATCTCACGGTGACGCCCAACGAGAAGGGGGAGATGAATTTCTCCTTCCACTACCAGACGGCGGATCTGACGGAGCACGATGTGGAGCTTATGTATTACTACATGATGCGGATGCTTTTCCTGGGGATCGAGGACTCGCATATCACGGTCGGAGAAATGCTGGAGCAGGCGTAACGAAAAATCAATAATATTACGGGAGGTTTTTTATGGAAGAAAAGTTTAAGGACATTCTGTCACAGTACACGCAGTATTCTGTCGAAGAGCTGACAGGTGAATTACGTTTCAGAGAGGATCTGGATCTGTCTTCTCTGGATTTTATGACACTGCTGGGGGAGGTGGAGGACACCTTCGATATAACATTTGACAAAGCGGATGCCAATGGGATCTTCACCATTGGAGACGCCATCGATCTGATCAGGAGGAAAATGGAAAATGAGTGATCTGATTCGTAAGGTAATGGAAGACAGCTGTGCGGAGTACGCGGATCTTGATGCAGTCCGCTGGCTGGTGAAGAAGGAGATACAGACGCGTACCTATGGCGAGCTGGGGGAACGGGTGGTTCTGATCCGTCGCGGCCTTCTGGCAGAGGGAGTTGAGCAGGAGCATATCGCCCTGATCGGCGGAAGCAGTGTCTGGTGGGTTGAGAGCTACCTGGGGATCGTGACGGGACGGATGTCCGCGATTCCGCTGGATACTGCCCTTCCCACAGAGGAACTGGCCGATCTGCTGAACCGTTCGGACAGTGCCGGATTATTTATTGACAACGAGCATGCATCGAAGATCCCCACATTTCTGGAGAAATGCCCGAAGCTTCGCAAGGTCTGGATCATGGACGGCGAGCCTGAGGAGGAGAATCCGGCAGTGAAGAATCTGGATCAGCTGATGGAGATCGGAAAGGATGCTCCGGACGGAGAGGGTCCGGCACCGGAGGATCTGGCCATGATCATCTTCACATCCGGCACTACCGGAAAGAGCAAGGGGGCCATGCTGTCCCAGAACAATCTGGCTGCAAATCTGGAGGCCATGTCCTTCCGCACGGCACCGGGTGTCGTTCTGCTGAACGTTCTGCCGATCCATCATGCCTTCTGCCTGGTTATGGACTGGCTCCGGGGCTTCCGGAGAGGTGCGGTTGTATGCGTAAATGATTCACTGATGCATATGGTCAGGAACATGAGTATATTCCGCCCCCACGCCATGCTGATGGTTCCGATGATGATCGAGACCATCTTCAAGAGGATCGATGCGGGAAGTACGGATGAGAACCGCAAGGAGGTGGCTGCGAAGATCTTCGGCGGCAGACTCCGTTATATCTTTACAGGCGGAGCACATCTGGATGATTACTATCTGAACCGGTTCCAGGAACTGGATATCAAGGTGCTGGAGGGCTATGGTATGTCCGAATGCTCTCCGGTGATCAGTGCCAATACCCCGGTGGACTATAAGTTCGGTTCTGTGGGTAAGCCGCTTTCAAATGTGGAGATCGCCTTCTCTGAGGAGGGGGAGATCCTGGTTCGGGGAACCAGTGTTATGAAGCAGTATTACAAAATGCCCACGGAGACCTCCGAGGCGATTCAGGATGGATGGCTTCATACGGGAGATAAGGGCTATATGGATGAGGACGGATTCCTGTTCATCAACGGACGGATCAAGAACCTTATCATTCTTTCCAATGGTGAAAATGTATCACCGGAGGAGATTGAAAATAAGCTGGCACTCTGTCCCCTCATCGGGGAGGTGGTTGTGGTTGGCCGTACCAACGGACTGGCCGCTGTTGTTTATCCGGATCAGGAGGTGGTTGCTGCAAAGGGTCTGGATGCAGAAGGCGTACGAGGGGGGATTCAGGCCTTTCTGGATGAGTTCAACATGTCACAGCCGACCTATCGTCATATTGTAGGCCTGGAGATCCGGGAAACTCCCTTTGAACGCAGTTCGACCAAAAAAATCAAACGAAATCTGGTCTGATCCGTTCCACCGGAGGCAAAAGCTGTTTTGTCTCCGGCGAAGGGATGATTCAGAACGGCTATTGTGAATAGGCTCTCACAGTTGTATGATGTAGGAAGAAGAGA
>CADBOW010000235.1 GCA_902796375.1 uncultured Lachnospiraceae bacterium
GCAGTTTTCGGATTTCGGTGAGGTTCTTGTTTCTGCGTCTCAGAAAGGCCTCTACGAGACCGACGGGGTGCGTGTGGTTTATGATGAAAATGACAGCATCGGTCCCATCGAGGGTATCCGTCAACTGCTTCTGGCGGCAGATACGGAATATGTATTTGTGTGCGCGGCGGATATGCCCTTTGTGAATCGTGAGATTGCAGAATATCTGTCGGAATTCATTTCCTCGGATTATGACTGCTATGTGGTGACGGATGAGGACCATATCCATCCCCTGTGTGCCATTTACTCCAGGCGGGTCCTGCCGGTGATCGAGGATCTGATCCGCAGGAAGAAGCACCGCCTGATGGAGCTTCTGAATCAGGTACGCACGAAGTATATCAGTCTGAAATATACGAATTTTGATAAAAGGATCGTAAGAAATGTAAATACAAAGGATGAATTTCTGGCTCTCAATCTGCCTGTGGTTTTTGCCGTGTCCGGATATAAGAACAGCGGGAAGACCTGGCTGATCGAGAAACTCATCAATGAATTCATCACCGAAGGGTATTCGGTGGGTGTGCTGAAGCACGACGGACAGGATCATATTGCGGTGGCGGAAGGGACCGATACCCATCGGCACCGGCTGGCGGGCGCAGTGTATACTGCGGTGTTCTCGGAGAGCGGTTATCTCTTTGAGAGCGGAAGACCCGAGAGCCCGGAGCGGCTGATGTTACATTTTCGTTCCCTTCCGGAGCCGCCGGATATCATCCTGCTGGAAGGCTTTAAACATTCGAAATATCCGAAGGTAGAGATCCTGCGGAGCTCCGTGGCGGAAAGCATTGCTGCTGACCCGGAGACGCTGATCTGCATTGCCACCGACTGCCTGTCCCCCGAACATGTGAACTGTCCGCTTTACGGATTGGATGACATTCAGGGGATTTTTTTATGCATTAAGGAGCATTTCGGTCTGCCGGACCGGCGGGACGGGTTCGGACAGAGATAGATAACAGGATCGGAGTACAGTATGAAGCTGATCGATACGAAAAATGCGGTGGGTCATGTGTTATGCCATGACATTACCCGGATCCTTCCGGGAATTGAAAAGGGACCCGTATTTAAGAAGGGCCATGTGGTGACGGAGGAGGATATTCCCGTTTTGCTGTCCGTGGGAAAGGAGCATCTGTATGTCTGGGAGAAGACAGAGGGAATGCTGCATGAGGACGAAGCGGCGGAGATCCTGCGACAGATCTGTATGGGAGAGGATCCGGCAATGACCGCATCCCGGCCCACGGAAGGAAAGATTGAGATCCGGGCAGCCAGAGACGGACTTCTGAAGATCGACCGTGAGAAGCTGCAGCGCGTAAACGGACTCGGAGAAATGATGATCGCCACGATCCACGGGGATTATCCGGTGAAGGCAGGGGATAAGCTGGCCGGAACCAGAGTGATCCCGCTGGTGATCGAGGAAGAGAAAATGAACCGGGCCAGGGAAGCTTCCGCCGGTGGGCCGATCCTGTCGATCCTGCCCTTCCGGCATATCAGGTATGGTCTGGTAACCACCGGGAATGAGGTGGCTGCCGGGCGGATCGAGGACGCCTTCGGTCCTGTGCTGAAGAGAAAAATGGCTGAATATGATACCGAATGCATGGGGCAGACGATCCTTCCGGATGACCGGGAGGCTATAACGAAAGCAATTCTTGCATATGCGGAGCAGGGAGCGGATCTGGTCCTGTGCAGCGGCGGAATGAGCGTGGATCCGGACGATAAGACACCGGGGGCCATCCGGGATACGGGTGCTGAGATCGTGTGCTACGGGGCACCTGTACTGCCGGGAGCCATGTTTCTTCTGGCGTATCTTTCCGCCGGCGGACGCAGGGTTCCGGTGCTGGGACTTCCGGGCTGCATCATGTATGCAAAACGTACTATATTTGATCTGGTACTTCCGAGAGTGCTGGCAGGAGAACATCTGACGGCAGGATCGATCAGTACCTATGGAGAGGGAGGGCTGTGCCTTTCCTGCGAAGTGTGCCGCTTCCCGAACTGTCAGTTCGGAAAATAGTGAAGAGGAGTGTTTGTATGAGTGATTTCACACATATCAATGATAAGGGACAGGCAAATATGGTGGATGTGACCGCAAAGGAGGAGACGATCCGGTATGCGAAGGCCTCCGGAAGAATCCGGGTCAACCGGCAGGTGCTGGATGCGGTGAAGGATGGCAGTGCGGCCAAGGGTGACGTGCTGGGAACGGCGCGGATCGCCGGTATCATGGCAGCAAAGAGGACGCCGGAGCTGATCCCCCTCTGCCATACATTGCTGCTGACCAAGGTGTCCGTGGATTTTGAAGTGCTGGAAGAAACGGAGGAAATCTGCTGCACCTCTGAGGTGCGGCTTAGGGGAAAAACCGGTGCGGAAATGGAAGCGCTCACCGCAGTCAGCGTGGCACTTCTGACCGTCTATGATATGTGTAAGGCCGTGGATAAAGCCATGGTTATTTCCCAGGTCCGTCTGGAGGAGAAGGACGGAGGGAAGTCGGGGCATTTCCAAAGAAGTGAAAATACTTAATGTGAATAACGGAGAGAAAAGAAAATGAAAAACAGAATATTGAAAAGATGTATCACTACAATGCTGTGCGCAGGAATGGTCCTTACCATGGGAGCCTGCGGATCCAGGGAAGAGGGAACCACACAGGCCGGGGCTGTGACGGAAGCACAGGCAAATGCGGTGACGGAAGCTGCATCGCAGGCGGCGACGAAAACAGGGTCGGAAGCACAGACGGAAGCTGCGACACAGGCAGCTACAGAAGCGGCTACGGAAGCGGCATCGCAGACGGCTGCAGATCCTGCCGAGAAGATATCACTGGTTGTTCTTGCAGCGGCATCTCTTACGGATGTATGCAACGAGCTGACAGCAATGTATAACGCAAAATACCCGAATGTGGAGCTGGTTTATTCCTTCGCCGGATCCGGCGCACTCCAGACCCAGATCGAGGAAGGGGCGCCGGCGGATGTGTTTATTTCAGCTGCGAATAAGCAGATGGATGCGTTGAAGGAAGAAGGTCTGATCCTGGACGGAAGTGACGGGATCCTTTTGGAGAATAAGGTGGTACTTATCACATCGGCGGACAGTACCCTGGCACTCACATCCTTTGAGGATGTGACGAAGGATGATGTGAAAATGATCGGTCTCGGGGAGATCGAAAGCGTTCCTGCCGGTCAGTATGCAAAGAAGGTATTTACATCCCTTGGAAGCTGGGATGCGGTGGAAAAGAAGGCAAATTTCGGGGCGGATGTAAGAACGGTTCTGACCTGGGTGGAATCCGGAGAGGTAGACTGCGGCGTGGTTTATGCTACAGATGCCTATACCACGGACAAGGTGAAGATCGTATGTGAAGCGCCGGAGGGCTCCACGGACAAGGTGGTTTATCCTGCAGCAGTGGTCAAGGCCAGTGAGCATGCGGACGCCGCCGCATCTTATCTGGACTTCCTGAAGAGTGATGAAGCCATGAAGGTATTTGAAAAATACGGATTTGTAAAAGCGACGGAGTAAAGCATGGACCTGACACCATTATGGTTATCATTAAAGATCGCTCTCACCGCCACGGTCATCACGTTTCTGCTGGGACTGCTGGCGGCCTGGGGCGTAACCTACCTCCGCAGGGCGAAGCACATTGTGGACGGGATCCTGTCCGTCCCGCTGGTGCTTCCCCCCACGGTTGTGGGTTTCCTTCTGCTGATCGCATTCGGCCGGAATTCCGCCTTCGGAAGATTTCTGGATTCCATCGGGCTGGATCTGGTATTCACCTGGAGAGGGGCGGTTGTGGCTGCGGTTGTGGTTTCCTTCCCGGTGATGTACCGCGGAGCCCGGGGAGCCATCGAGCAGGTGGATGAGGATCTGATCTCCGCAGCCCGGACCCTGGGCATGCGGGAACGGACGATCCTTCGAAAGGTGATCCTTCCTTCTGCCTGGCCGGGAATCGCGGCTGCAACGGTGCTATCCTTCGCCCGGGCACTGGGAGAGTTCGGGGCGACCATTATGATCGCGGGAAATCTTCCGGGCAGGACCCAGACCATGTCCGTGGCAGTATATACAGCCATGCAGGGAGGTGACCGGAGTCTGGCACTGAAGTGGGTGCTGATCATCGTTTCATTTTCACTGACGATCCTGATCCTGATGAATTACTGGACAGCCTCCGGCTTTCGGAAGCGAAGCAGGGGAAGGAGGCGCTCCGCATGAAGCTTTCAGTGGATATTGAAAAGAAAGTGGGACATTTCCGGCTGCGAAGCCGCTTTGAGGCGGATGCGGAACGGTTTGCATTACTGGGGGCCTCCGGCTGCGGAAAGACCATGACATTAAAATGTATCGCCGGGATCGAGAAGCCGGATCGGGGAAGAATCACACTGGGAGACCGGGTATTGTTTGATTCCGATAAGAAGATCTGCCTTCCGGCCAGAGAACGTAGGGTGGGATATCTCTTTAAGAATTATGCTCTGTTTCCGCATATGACCGTGCGTCAGAATATAGCCTCCGCTGCGAAGGAGACTGCTGAGACGGAGGAGTTTCTGGACCGTTTCTGTATCCGGGATGTGGCGGAGCAGTATCCGGCGGAGCTGTCCGGGGGACAGAGCCAGCGGACGGCACTGGCCAGAATGCTGGTGACCCATCCGGAGGTGCTGCTTCTGGATGAACCCTTTTCGGCGCTGGATAACTACATGAAGACACGAATGGAGCATGAGATCCTGGATATCCTGGAGGGGTTTGACGGACCCTCCGTGCTGGTGACCCATGACAGGAATGAGGCCTACCGTCTGGCAGACCGGATCGGCGTCATGGAAGCCGGAGACATTGTCGAGATCCGGGAGAAGCAGGACTTCTTCGATCATCCCGCCACGGTGGCTGCGGCCAGACTGACGGGCTGCAAGAATATTTCCGGGCTGGTCCGCACCGGGGAGGGAGGCTGGCTGGCAGAGGACTGGGGGGTCCGCCTGGTCCCCGCGGAAGGACAGGATTTCTCCGGAGCGGAGTATGTGGGATACCGGGCGCATTATTTTATATATGCTGAGGAAGAACAGCAGGGAGAGACCCGGCTGTCTGAGGGACAGGAGGCGGAATGCGGTGAAAACCGTATCGACTGCCGACTGGAGCGGATCGTGGAGGATACCTTCTCCATGGTCATCTGCTTTTATCAGGAGAGAGCGGATGCCGGATCGCCGGATGCGCTTCTGACCTGGATCATAGATAAAACCAAGTGGGAAAAGGTGCGGGAGCAGGTGCTGACGGGACATTTCCGTCTGCGGCTGGATCCCGGACGTCTGATGCTGCTTCGGTAGAGAGGTGACCGGATATATGGAACTGATAGATGAATATGGTCGAAGGATCGATTATTTAAGGATATCTCTTACGGATAAATGCAACCTTCGCTGCAAATACTGTATGCCCTCCGAAGGAATCGCACCGCTGGCGCATGAAGCTGTGCTTTCCCTGGAGGAGATCTACCGGATCGCGGAGGTTCTGACGGGAATGGGGATTCGGAGACTGAGACTGACCGGCGGGGAACCCCTGGTGCGGAAGAATGCCATTTCCCTGATCCGCAGGCTGGGAGAGCTGCCGGAGAAGCCGGAGATCTCCATGACCACCAATGGCATACTGCTGGAGGAGCATCTGGAGGAGCTTGCGGAGGCGGGAGTACACAGCATCAATCTGAGTCTGGATACGCTGAACCGGGAGATGTACCGGAGGATCACAGGGACGGACGGGCTGGAACGGGTGGAGCGATCCCTGGAACGGGCACTGAAGCTGGGATTTCGGATGAAGCTGAATATCGTGCCGGTTCGACAGTTCAATGAAGGAGAGATTGCTGCCCTGGCCGGGCTTGCAGGGGAGAAGGAGATCGATGTGCGTTTTATCGAGCTGATGCCCATCGGATGCGCCAGGGATCTGGAAGGGATACCGGCGGAGGAGATCCTGTCCCTGCTGGAACAGACCTATGGACCGGGAGAAGCGGTTTTGGACCGACAGGGGGCCGGGCCGGCGAAATATATCCGGTTTCCGGGATTCCGCGGGGCGGTGGGATTCATCAGCCCCATGTCCCATGCCTTCTGTTCCGAATGTAATCGGATCCGTCTGACGGTGGACGGAAGACTGAAGCTGTGTCTCTATTATCCGGACGGACTGGATCTGAAATCGCTGCTCCGGTCCGGATGTACGGATGAGGAACTGGAGAAACGGATCCGGCAGGCGCTGCTTCGGAAACCGGAACGCCACAGCTTTACAAAGCCGGATCCCCAGCCCGAGACCAGAAGCATGGTTCAGATCGGCGGGTAGAGAAGTGGAAGGATCGATCGACGGGCAGAGGGATGGGTGTATTCGCCGTATTATTTTGCGGCGGTTCTACCAGGAGAGCAATGTGAAGACGGTTGGAGGAGACCGTTTATCTGAAATGACGGAGGGAGCATATGGGCAGAGTGATCGCTGTATGTATCAGTGAAAAGAAGGGGACACCCAAGAAGGATATCGGGAGCTGCAGGCTGATTGAAGACTTCGGCCTGGAGAAGGATGCACATGCAGGAAGTGAGAGGCAGGTGAGCCTGCTTGCGAAGGAAGAGGTGGATGCATTCCGGGACAGATCCGGGGGAGCGGTGGAGCTTCCGCCGGGAATCTTCGGAGAAAATCTTCTGATCCAGGGATATGATCTGAAAAGCTGTCCCCTCGGAACCCGCTTCCGGATCGGAGAGGTTCTGCTGGAACTGACACAGATCGGGAAAAGATGTCACAGCGGATGTGAGATCATGCAGCGGACCGGAGAATGCATCATGCCGAAGGAGGGGGTGTTCGCCCGGGTCGTCACCGGGGGGATCGTTCACGTGGGCGATGAGATCGAGAAGCTTATGTCCCCCTTTCGCGCAGCTGTTCTGACAGCCAGTGACAGATCCTTTCAGGGGCTTCGGGAGGATCTGAGCGGACCGAAGATCCGGGAGATCCTGACAGAGAAGGGGTATCAGGTGGGAAGCAGTCTGCTGCTTCCGGATGATGAGGATGGTCTGGTGGAAGCACTGATCCGTCTGGCAGACCAGGAGAAACCGGATGTGATCTTTACCACGGGGGGGACAGGATTTTCCGTAAGAGATCGTATGCCCGAGGCTACGAAGCGTGTGGCGGAACGGGAGGTTCCCGGGATCGCGGAGGGGATCCGGGCTTACAGCATGACGATCACACCCAGAGCCATGCTGTCCAGAGCAGTCAGCGTGATCCGGGGAAGGACCCTGATCGTCAACCTTCCGGGCAGTCCGAAGGCCGTTGTCGAATGTATGGAATACCTGCTTCCCACACTGGAGCACGGACTTGGCATCCTGCGGGGAGAAGCGGATGGATAGAAGGGATTTTCCCGGATTATAATCCCAAGAATTGTGTTTTCAGAATGAAGAAAATCATGTAGAATAGAAGGTGTATCGTAGGACCGTACTGAAGGGAAGATGGGGAGGTGGCATATGTTAAAAGAATGGGTGAAGGAAGATAAACCGTCCGATGAGGAGATAGCGGAGCGCCTTGCAAAGGCGAGAGCGGAACTGGCAGTACGTCAGACAGCCATTAAGGAGAAGAAGCTTCCGGTGCTTGTGGTGCTGGATGGCTGGGGCGCTGCCGGCAAGGGCAGTGTTCTGGGAAGGGTGATCAAGGGACTGGACCCGCGTTTCTTTAAATGTGAAACGCTTTCACAGCCCACACCCGAGGAGACCAGGAGACCGTTCCTGTACCGTTACTTTGTGCGGATCCCGAAGCAGGGACAGTTTTCCTTCTTTGACGGGAGCTGGATGGGCGAGGTGACGTCGCATTATCTTCACGGAGAGATCGGAGAAGAGGAGTATCGTTCGCATCTGACCAGCATCAAGCGGTTTGAGCGCCAGTTGAATGATAACGGATATCTGGTGGTTAAGTATTTCTTCCACATCGGAGAGAAGACACAGAGGAAGCGCCTGGAGGAGCTGGAGAAGAATTCCGTGACCCGGTGGCGCGTATCCGATGGAGACCGGTGGCAGAATAAGCATTATAAGAAATGTCTGGACGTATATGATGAATATCTGGAAACCACGAATCAGTTTGTGGCTCCCTGGTATTTCATCGATGCCTCCGACAAGAAATGGTCCGAGCTGCAAATGACGGAGATCCTTGTAGCAAGTATCGATACGGCGCTCAGCAACATGGAAGCAAAGCAGAAGCCGCCGATGCTGCAAAATGTATTTCCCATGAAGAGCATTTCGAAGCTGTCGGCCATCAAGCTGGACAAGACCATATCCGACGAGGACTACAAGAAGGAGCTGGATGCTCTGCAGAAGAGGCTTGGTAAGCTGCATAATGAGCTGTATCTGAAGAAGATCCCCGTGATCATTGCTTATGAGGGATGGGATGCGGCAGGAAAGGGCGGAAACATCAAACGTGTTGCTGCGGCTCTGGATCCAAGAGGCTATGAGGTGCATCCTATTGCAGGCCCGGAACCGGCCGAAGCGGCAAGGCATTATCTGTGGCGTTTCTGGAACCGGCTTCCGAAGGACGGACATATAGCCATTTTCGACTGGACCTGGTATGGACGTGTCATGGTAGAGCGCCTGGAAGGCTTCTGTACCGAGAATGACTGGAAGCGTGCCTATAATGAGATCAACGAGTTCGAGAAGGAGCTGGCGGACTGGGATGCGGTCATCCTGAAATTCTGGGTTCAGATCGATAAGGATACTCAGCTGGAGCGCTTCACCGAGCGTCAGAATACACCGGAGAAGCAGTGGAAGATCACGGATGAGGACTGGAGAAACCGGGAGAAATGGGATCTGTACGAGGTGGCCGTGGATGAGATGCTTCAGAAGACCAATACCAAATATGCACCGTGGCATGTGCTGGAATCCAATGATAAGCATTATGCCAGGATCAAAGCGCTGAAGATCATTATCAAGGCCATTGAGAAGAAGCTTGCGGAAGTGGAAAAGAAATAGAAAAAATATTAAAGAGAATACGGATTGTTCTGGTGAAACCCAAAGGTTATATCAGGTTAGGTGGTAGAAATGAAAAGAGACAGAGCATATCACAGGGAGAAGGCCGCGGAGTTTCTCTCCGTACTCAGCAGAGAACAGAAGCTGCTGGTGATCAGCGGAAAGACGGAGGACAGAGTGGCGGCGGGACTTCCGCCGCTGGAGGAATTTGGTGAAGCGGCGCATGGGGTTCAGGCGCGTCATGATCAGAGCTTCGATCTGGGAGAACCGGAGTTTACGACGGTATTTCAGAATCCGGTTGGCTTTGCTTCGACCTGGGACAGGGACCTGATGCGGGAGATCGGTGAGGTTACGGGAATAGAAGCCAGAAGTCTGTATAAAGCGGGGAAGCATAAGGCAGTATGCATGCTGGCCCCGACCATCGATATGGAGAGGGATCCCCGTTGGGGCCGAAATGAGGAGGCCTACGGGGAAGACCCTCATCTGACCTCGCGCATGGCAGGAGAATACATCCTGGGCATGGCCGGCGAGGATCCCAGGTATGTCCGCTGCGGTGCCACACTGAAGCATTTCTACGGAAATAATGTGGAAAATGACCGTAATCTTGCGGACAGCAACATTTCAGAGGAACTGAAAAATGAATACTATATCCATGTATTTGAAGAGGTGATCGATTATGCGGATCCGCTGGGCGTCATGTCTTCTTATAACTATGTCAACGGGGTGCCGAATACCTTCAATCCCGAGCTGGTCACACGACTGAAGGACCGGGGGGTTCCTTTTGTTACCGGCGACGGCGGAGTGATCACACTTTCCGTGACGAAGCAGAAGGAGGCGGATTCCATATCGGATGCGCTGGTTCGGGCCATTGGAGTGGGGATGACTTCCTTCCCGGACGATTCGGTCAGTATCCGTGAAGGACTGGCGGAGGCGCTGGATTCCGGAAAGCTGTCGGAGGAGGAATTCGACCGGGTGGTGCTGGAACGGCTTATGGTCTATTCCATGCTGGGGCTGCTGCCGAATGATGAAGGAGTCGGGGAAGCATTTCCGGATGCGGAATATGATCTCTCAAGGGTGGATTCGAAGGAAGGAAGAGCCCTGGCCCGGCGTGCGTCCGGCGAAGCGGCAGTGCTTCTGAAAAATGAAGGAGGGATGCTTCCGCGAAAAGAAGGGGAGAAGCTCCTTCTGCTGGGTCCTTTTGCGAATCGGTGTCCTATGGACTGGTACAGCGGACTCACCAGCCATCAGGTGACCCTGAAGGAGGGGCTGGGAGATGCGGTGTTGAATTCGGATTCCCTCTTCCCGTATGTCAGGATCCGGTTCGGAGATCAGAGCTATGCCGGACTGGACGGAGCTTCCGTAATCTCCGTGGAGAAGGAGAAGGCGGAGCTGTTCCGGATCATGCTTTGGGATGATTCCAGGATCACGCTGCGTTCGGTGAGCAACGGAAAGCTGCTGACCACCCAACGCCCGGGACAGAAGATCATCAATTCCGAGATCCCGGAGGAGGATTTTTCACTCTTTGCCACAAAGGACGACGCTTTCAGCTGGTATGTGAAAGAGGCGTTCCAGATGATCGACGGGGATGGTGAGACGATCCGCTTCACAGAGGAGAATGCACTTCATTTCTGGGAGGATGCAGGAATCGCCGGCATCAGGAATTTCGATGGAAGGATGAGTCTTTCCTTTGAAACCGTGACCACTGCAGAGGATATCCTGGAGCAGATGGGAGATTCTGCGACGGATGTGGTGATCGCAGCCTTCGGACTGCATCCCATTGTAAACGGAAAGGAGGAGAGAGACCGTACCACCATTCAGCTGCCTCCCTTCCAGAGGGTGCTCCTTCGGATGCTGCGAAGGAAGTATTCTCATGTGCTGCTGGTACTGCATACAAATTCTCCCATTGCGATCCGGGAGGAACAGGAGGATCCGGCTGTGGCTTCGATCCTGTGGATGGCCACGGGAAGTGAGGAATACGGAAACAGTCTGGTGGATGTGATCTTCGGACGGGTGAGTCCTGCGGGGCGGCTGTGCCAGACCTGGTACCGGAGTGATGATCAGCTTCCGGACATTACCGATTATGATATCCGGAAGAACAGGACTACCTATATTTATATGGAGGATGAACCTCTGTATCGTTTTGGCTACGGTCTGTCCTATTCCTCCTTTACGGAAGAGCTTACGGAGATCGGGGAACACCGGGTTTCGGTGCGGGTGAAGAATACAGGCTCTGTTCCGTCGGATCATGTGGTACAGGTGTACCGGAAACCGGATGGGGGATATTGCCTGTATGAGGAGCGGCAGGCTCCCGGCAGCCGACTTGCGGCATTTACCCGTGTGAAGGATATGCAGCCCGGTCAGGAACGTATAGTTGAACTGGATTGCAGGTACTAGCATGTCAGTTTACATAAAATGATACACAATCTGTTGAAGCTGTTTTTTGTTGAAACAACAGTTTTAATTTGATATAATGACTCTGTTTGTAGAGAAGAATGTCCCCGGTGCGGAGCAGGGGACTCTTAGGAGACGGAAATGAGCATTATAGATATACTGCAATTATTCGGCGGTGTCGGACTGTTCCTGTTCGGCATGAATTTCATGAGCACTTCACTGGAAAACGTGGCCGGCTCCGGAATGGAGCGTGTTTTGGGACGCCTCACAACCGGTAGAAGCAAGATCGGCGGAAGGATCAAGGGATGGTTCTTCGGCACTTCTGTGACTGCGATCATTCAGAGCTCCGCGGCAGTTACCCTTATGGTCAGTGGATTTGTAAATGCGGGGATCATGAGTCTGGGACAGGCTCTTCCCGTTGTATTCGGTTCCAATGTGGGTAGTACGGCTACCGCGCAGATCCTCCGTCTGGGAGATCTGGGGTCGGATACTCTCTGGCTGCAGCTGCTGCAGCCCTCGTCTTTTGCGCCTATGCTGGTAGGAATCGGCGCGTTTATCCGTTTGTTTGCAAAGAAGAAGAGCATAAAGGAAGCAGCCGGGATCCTGATCGGACTCGGTATGCTGTTCTATGGTATGACGCTGATGGAAACGGTGTTCGAGCCCCTGCGGGAGAGCAAGGATTTCCAGGCACTGTTCACATCCTTTGAGAATCCGATTCTGGGTCTTGTGATCGGTCTTGCCATCACGGCTGTGATCCAGAGCTCCAATGCCGCTGTCGGTATTCTGCAGGCTCTGTCTGCAACTGGAACCATTACCTATGCGGTTACGATCCCCATTGTGATCGGTATCAATCTGGGAAAATGTATGCCTATCGTGCTGGGTATGATGGGAGCGGACAGGAAGGCCAAGAAGGTATCCTGGAGTTATCTCCTGTTCAATATCTTCGGAGCGGTCTTCTTTATGGCATTAATCTACACGCTTCATGGCATTTTCGGAATGTCATGGCTTTCGGATACTGTCAATCGAGGCAGTATTGCTACGGTTCATCTGGTGTTTAACCTGGTTACCAGTATTATTCTGCTGATCGGAACCGAGCGGATGGCGAAGATCTGTGACCGGCTGGGCGGAGTCGAGGAGCAGAGCGAACAGTCCATGGAGCTCGCGAAGCTGGATGATATGCTTCTGAACACACCGACCATCGCTCTGGATCAGTGTAAGGAGCTGATCCGGAAGATGACTGAGGCGATCCAGGTGAATTATAAAACCGCCACCAGCATGATCTATAAATACGATGCCTCCAAATTCCCGGAGATGGAGAAGAATGAGGATTTTCTGGATCAGTGTGAGACGGCACTATCCGCATATATCGTCCGGATCGATCAGAGGCGTCTGACGAAGGATGATAAGCTGATCGTATCGGAGATCCTGAATTCCATCAGTGATCTGGAGAGGATCGGCGATTACTGTATGAACATCGCATATGTTGCCCGGGAGAAGAATGAGCAGAAGATTCATTTCTCACCCTATGGTCATCGCGAGGTGGATACCATCGTAAGCGCTGTGGAGTATACGATGGATACCTGTTTTACGGCATTCCATACGGATGATGAGGCACTTGCCGTTCGCGTGGAGCCTCTGTCCGAAATGATCGATAAGCTGAAGGAGCTGATCAAGGCACATCATGTGGAGCGGCTTCAGAACGGCGACTGCAGTATCCAGGGCGGCGTTCATCTGTTTGATCTGATCAACAGCTTCGAACGGATCTCTTCCCATTCGGCCAATGTGGCGCTTCATATCATCAAGAGGATCAGTGATGACCATGATTTTGATGAAATGCACGGCCATGCGAATGACAGCTTCAGTGAAGAATATAAGGCAATGTACCATTATTATACATCCCAGTATGTGGATCCTCTGATGCGTCCTATGACGCAGGAGGAGATCGATGCGGTTACAAGTCCGATCGTGGATGAAGAGCCTGCGGAGAAGGCTTCTGACGCTGCGGAGAAGAAACGCTCCAAGAAGAAGGCCGAGAAGCAGGATGAGCAGGAAAAGGCAGGAAAAGCCGAGAAGGCTGAGAAGGCTGAAAAGGCCGAAAAGACTGAAAAGGCCGAAAAACAGGAGAAGGCCGAAAAACAGGAGAAGCAGGAGAAGGCCGATAAGCAGGAGAAGTCTGACAGGTCTGAAAAGCATGAGAAGACCGAGAAGAGGGAGAAATCCGAGAAGACTTCCAAGGCCGAGCGGCAGGAAAAGCCGGTTAAATCAGCCCGGCCGGAGAAGCAGGTGAAGCAGCGCCCCGCTGAGAAGAAGGGCAGCCATCATCCGGCGAAGCAGACGCAGGATAAGAAGAAGCATCCGGAAAAGAATGATAAGAAGAAGGACAGACAGGATTAAGCGGAGGACAGTAACCGCAATATCTTGTATTTTAGGATGTTATCTGATACAATGGGGAAAGATATTCTGAAGTGACAGGAGGCCTAAGGCTTTGAACTTCAATAAATACAGCTTACAGAAAAAACAGAATCGTCTGGTTTCCAAGGGACAGCGGAATGAACGCCGGATCTTTATCACCGGGTTCAAACTGGTACTGGCCCTCTTTGTGTTTGCTGTTGTCGTTATGGCGGGTGCCGGATTCGGTATGATGAAGGGAATGCTGGACAATGTTCCGGATATCAACTCCATCAGTATCAAGCCGAAGGGATTCAAGACCGTGATCTGTGACCAGACCGGTAAGGAAGTTGATACCCTGTCTACGGTCAATTCCAACCGTGTTTATGTTTATTATGATGAAATACCGAAGCAGATGGTGGATGCATTTGTATCCATTGAGGATGAGCGTTTCTGGGAGCATAACGGGATCGATGCAAAGGGTATTCTGCGTGCGGCAGTACGGCTGATTACTACCAGAGATTCGTCTCAGGGTGCGTCGACCATTACCCAGCAGCTGATCAAGAACCACGTATTTAATGTAGGTATGGATGAGAAGACCTTCCTGCAGCGGCTGACCCGTAAGGTTCAGGAGCAGTATCTGGCTGTTGAGCTGGAGAAGCGGTATGACAAGAAGCAGATCATGGAATACTATCTGAATACCATTTATCTGGGACAGGGCGTCAATGGCGTGGAGGCAGCTGCCAATCGTTATTTCAACAAGAGTGTAGGACAGCTGACCCTCTCCGAGATTGCCATGATCGCAGGTATCACGCAGAATCCGTACCGGTTTGATCCGGTTATTTTCCCGGAATACAATTCCGAGCGCCGGGATCTGGTGCTTTACAAGATGCGGGAGCTGGGCTACATCAATGATGCCGAGTATGAGCATGCAAAGAATGATAATGTCTATACCCGTGTTCAGAAGGTGGCAAAGGTCCGTGAGGAACAGGCAACCTATAATTCCTATTATATGGATGCCCTGATGTATGCTTTTGTAGATGATCTGCAGGAGGTATATGGCATCACGGAGTCCGAGGCCTGGACGGAAATGTATACCGGCGGTTATACCATTTACTCCACGCAGGATGCAAAGATTCAGAAGATCGCGGATGATGTTCTGAATAATGACGAGGAATATTTCCCCAACAAGAACTCCGTGGCCCTGGAATACAGGCTGACCCTGCTGGATAATGACGGGAAGACCACCTACAACTATGATAACAATTCGCTGGTGGCCTATAACCGTGCGTTGACCGGAAATTATGAGTATAACAACATTTTTCCGGATGACGAGAAGGCGAGAGCGGCGGCCGAAACCTATAAGGAAGCCATGATCGAGGAGACGGGTGCGAACTTCAATGCGGAGAGTCTGAAGACGAATCCGCAGC
>CADBOW010000236.1 GCA_902796375.1 uncultured Lachnospiraceae bacterium
CATCTTCACTTCAGCGATCTCCTGAAGCTGTGCCTTTGTGATCTTTGCCACCTTCTTCTTGTTCGGTTCTCCTGATCCGCTCTGAATCTTGCAAGCCTTCTTGATCAGAACCGGAGCCGGCGGTGTCTTGGTGATGAAGCTGAAGCTTCTGTCTGCATAAACAGTGATAACTACCGGGATGATAAGGTCGCCCTTATCTGCTGTTCTGGCATTGAACTGCTTTGTGAACTCCACGATATTTACACCGTGCTGACCCAGTGCAGGACCTACCGGGGGTGCCGGAGTTGCCTTTCCTGCGGGAATCTGTAATTTAATGTAGCCTGTTACTTTCTTCGCCATTTTAGCGTACCTCCTAAATGTGGTATTAACGGGTGTTTCCCTTCCACTTAATTAACAAACGTTACAGTTTTAATATATCACCCAGACCGATCTCCACATCGGTAGACCGTCCGAAGATATCCATGTCGATCGTAACGGACTGCTTGCCCGAATTGATCTGCTTGATCGTACCCACGGTTCCTTCCCAGGCACCGGATATAACCTTCACGGTATCGCCGATCTCAACGTCGATCACGAAGTCATCCGTCTTAACGCCCAGCAACCGCATTTCCGCATCCGTAAGCGGAACCGGCTCGGATCCCGGTCCTACGAAGCCTGTCACGCCACGGGTATTTCGTACCACGTACCATGTGACATCGTTCTTGATCATGTGGACCAGAACATATCCGGGGAACATTTTCTTGGAAACCGTCTTCTTGGTTCCGTTCTTAACCTCTACCATATCCTGAACGGGAACCATAACCTCAAACATCTGCTCCTGAAGACGTCTGTTCTCAATCGTCTTCTCGATATCTGCCTTTACCTTGTTCTCATAGCCGGAATAGGTATGTACCACGTACCAGTGCGGTTCGTTGTCTCCCCCCTGCTTGATGTTGGAAGATACCGGTGCAACCTGTTCAAAGGTAGTCTCCTCCATCGGTTCTTTCTGTTCCTCGATGGTTTCAGCAACTGTTTCTTCGATCATTTCATCGATCTTATCTTCATTCATCTCTGCCATCCGATCACCTGCCTAAAAAATATAACTCAAGCCGAACTCAAGCAGGAAATCGACGCCCAAGGTAATGGCTCCAAGGATCACTGCCGAGATGGCAACTGCCGTAGTTTCACGTGCTACACGCTTCTTGTCCGGCCATGTGATCTTCTTTGCTTCAACCTTCAAACCCTGAAACCAGCTGCGCTTCAGAGTAGGAGATGATGTCTCTTTTTCTTTATTGTCTGACATACGTACCTCCCTTTGTTCTACTACTTCGTTTCCTTATGCATTGTGTGCGCCTTGCAGAACGGACAATATTTCTTTGTCTCCATTCGCTCGGGGTGATTCTTCTTTTCTTTTGTCAGATTGTAATTACGCTGCTTACATTCTGTACAAGCCAGTGTGATCTTCACGCGCATGAGCTTACCCTCCATTTCCGTAGATTATATACAACTAAGCCTAATCCGGCTGAGAGCGCACCAAAAAAAGGCCGCTTTGGCCGGCAAGAGTTAGATTAGCACAGGTAAAGTGGATTGTCAAGAGAATTATCACTGCGGACGGGCGGGATCCGGCCATTTTTCGCTAGATCCCCAGCAATCCCTTCAGTTCATCTCCCGTCACCTTCCTGGCTTCTCCCCGGGGCAGATCCTCCGGGAGCGTCAGCTTCGCCATGGCGATCCTTTCCAGGAAGATCACCCGGCACTCCAGAGCTTCAAACATACGCTTGATCTCATGGTACCGCCCTTCGGTCAGGACCACTTCTACCATATGCAGTGGTTCCTCTCCGGCCAGCTCCGCCGGAACCGAAATCCCGTTCTCTCTGCACAGGTCCCGGTACTGCTCCATGCCGACGGTCTCCAGCACCTTCACTCCGGAAGATGCAGTCAGGGCATCGTCTCCAATGTCGATGCCCCTTGCAAAAATCTCCGTCAGATCCTCCGGAAGTTCGCCGGCTACAATGGCTCGGTAGGTCTTCTCCACATGCTTCCCGGGGGCCAGCAGACGATTGGACAGTCTGCCGTCATTAGTAATAAGAAGAAGTCCGACTGTATCGCGGTCCAGACGCCCCACCGGGAAGAGGTCTCTCCTCTTCGGCTCGGGGATCAGATCCACAACGGTCTTCTCCTTCTCATCCCTGGATGCGGAAAGGATTCCGGACGGTTTATTCAATATATAGTAGGACTCTGCTTCATAGAACACCGGTTTCCCGTTGCACTCCACGGAGTTCTGAGTTATGTCAACTTTCTGTTCCGGTCCCGAAGCCGGTTGTCCGTCGATGACTACGCATTTCCTGCGGATCAGATCCCGGACCTGGCTTCTGGTACCGAATCCCGCATCTGCGAGATACCTGTCTAAACGGATCCGCATATTAAGCGATCTCGTAGATCCATCCTTCCGGTGCCTCGATCCGGCCCATCTGGATGCCTGTCAGTGTATCATAGAGCTTCTTCGTGGTGGGACCCATTTCCTCCATACCTGCCGGGAAGCAGATCTCACGGCCATGATCCACGATCTTTCCTACCGGAGAGATAACTGCTGCGGTACCGCAGAGTCCGCACTCTTCGAAGGACGGAACCTCTTCCAGAAGCACTTCGCGCTCTTCAACCTCCATGCCCAGGTACTCCTTTGCAACCACCTCCAGAGAACGGCGGGTTACGGAAGGAAGAATACTGGAAGACTTCGGTGTTACAAACTTATTGCCTTTGATAAAGATCACATTTGCGCCGCCGGTTTCCTCGATCTTGGTACGGGATGCCGGATCCAGATATACATTTTCATCAAATCCGTTCTTATGTGCATCTACGATGGCATGCAGACTCATGGCATAGTTCAGTCCGGCCTTGATATGTCCGGTACCGTGCGGAGCTGCACGATCGAAGTCGCTGACACGAATGGTGATCGGCTTGGCACCGCCCTTGAAATACGGTCCAACCGGTGTTGCGAAGCAGCGGAACTGATACTCTTCAGCCGGCTTTACACCGATTACGGCATTGGAACCGAACATAAACGGTCTGAGGTACAGTGTCGCACCGGAGCCATAGGGCGGAACCCATGCTTCGTTTGCCTTTACCACCTGGCGTACCGCATCGATGAAACGCTCCTTCGGGAACGGCGGCATCTCCAGACGCTTCGCCGTATCGATCATACGATCTGCATTCAGGTCCGGGCGGAAGGTCACGATCCTGCCGTCCTCCGTGGTATATGCCTTCAGGCCCTCGAAACAGGTCTGTGCATACTGCAGAACGCAGGCACACTCACTCATGGTGATGGTGTGATCCGCAGTCAGAGCTCCTTCATCCCATGCTCCATCCTTGAAATTCGATACATAAGCCATATCTGTCTCCATGTATCCGAAACCGATGGAACCCCAGTCAATGTTCTTCTTCTCCATGATGAATCATCTCCATTCGTTAAATTTTTTGGACTTTTCCCTTAATAACTGAAATAAATCGCTACCTAATATTTTATATTCTAAACCGTGAATGTCAAGAATTTTCTAAGAGAGGATTGCCCTATCTGCAAGAAACATGTTAAAATAAGGTTTGCGGTTCTGAACCGGTCCTGTCCGGGAGCATTCCGCAAAAAAATATGAATATAAAGAAGGAACCTATATGTATAAGATAGACTTTACAAAACCTTGTCATGTACATTTTATCGGAATCGGCGGGATCAGCATGAGCGGA
>CADBOW010000237.1 GCA_902796375.1 uncultured Lachnospiraceae bacterium
GGCCGCTGCAGAGGGAATCGACCATATGCGCAAGAGACATATGGGCAACATCCATTCTCTCCAGGAGTGGCATGAACTGATCAAGGATGTGGAGGAATGATCCCAATTCAGATCTCAAACCCAGGCTAAGGTAACTGCCGTAAGCTGATATAAAACCACCCCGTGTTCCATATCATGAAACACGGGGTGGTCTTATATTTCTTTCTTCATTCTACAGATCAGGATTTCTTCAGCTCGATGTAGGTTCCGATCATATCCAGGATCGCATCCGTATTCTTCTGCTTCAGCTGCTCCGAAAGGGCCTGCAGGAATTCGGAATCCTCCGTCCCGTACTGATCCTTCCGGATCTGTTTCAGTTCCTTCTCGATCCGTTCCAGATCATTTTTCCCTGCCGCAGCTTCAATCCGATTCAACGCCTCAAAATCAACCTGTTCCCGAAGCTTCCCTGTTGTTCCGGGCTCTGCTGCAGACGCTTCCCCGGAGGGTTTTCCGGAATCCGCTTCGGATTCTGCTGCGGGCCCTGTCCCGGCTGCTGCCTCTGAATCCGATTTCTCTTCCTTACGATCTGCTGCCTTTTCCGCTGCACGGGCCGCATACTCCTCATCGGAAAGTCCCGACTGGGCCGCTGCAAATTCCAGATAGACCGCAATGGAATCCAGAATCGTATCCAGCATGGAAAGCAGTGCCGGAAGATTATCTCTTACATAGGATTTATTACCGATATTGATCGCCGAATCGATCCTGGAGATGTGATTCACCAGCTCCACGGCACCGATATTCTGCGCACCTGTTCTGATATTGTGGATTCTGGTGCGGAAGGTACGATAATTCTTCGAGAATTTCACCCGGAGCTCCTCCGGAGAATTCTGATTCTGGTTATAGAAGGTACTGAGAATACGGTTATACACTTCTATGCTTCCGCCGATCCGTTCCAGTGTCCCGGCCACATCCAGATGATTCTGCAACGCCTCCAGACCCTCCCGGAATCTGGACTCATTCATATAAACATTCAGATCCCCGGACTTATACCGGATCTGATCCGCAGGAAGGAATTTCAGAACCACCGTTGCCAGTGTTACGATATCCAGCGGTTTTACGATCACATCGGAAAATCCCGCGCTGAGCAGTTGATCGGAATCCTCACGGATCGCATCCTCCGTCATGGCTATAATGGGGACGGAATCCACACCCTCTCTTACCAGCTCCCGGATCTCCTTCATCGCATCGGTTCCGTTCATGACCGGCATGGATAGATCCATGAAGATCAGATCATAGCTCTGGTTCATGGCCATGTCGATGGCACTGACACCGGAAGCCGCCACATCACAGCGAATCTCCATCTGCTTCAGTACTCCCAGTGCTACGGTCCGGCTGATCTCGATATCATCCACCAGCAACATGGTTGCGTCCGGTACCAGCATTTTCTCCGCTTCTTCTCTGGTCACACGTTCCACAACCTCAGGACCTGCTGCGGGAACCACATCCGACTCCGGACGTTTCTGGATCAGATTCAGCGTAAATGTGGAACCGGCACCGTAGGTACTCTCCACCTCCAGCTCTCCGTCCATGATCTCGGTAAGCTTCTTGGCAATGGCCAGGCTGATCCCGCTTCCGGAATATCCTGTCTGCTTCTTGTTATCCGCAATATTATAAACCTCGAAGATATGCTGCAGACGTTCCTTCTGGATTCCCACACCGGTATCGGATATGCTGAACATCAGTCTTACATTTTTTCCGGTATCCGTGTTGCTGTAGCAGTCCACAAACAGAGTGATGGTACCCTCCTGTGTATATTTCTGGGCATTGTCCAGCAGAATCTCCAGAATCCGCTTAACCTTCTCAAAATCGCCGATCATGACATCCGGGATATTCTCTCCCAGATCCACCAGGAAACGAACCGGTCTCCCCTCCAGCAGATTGATCATCTGATCGGAAATGTCACAGACCAGTGTAGTAATGGAATACGGCGCATCCACCACCATCTCCTTGCCGGCTTCCAGACGTGCCAGCTGGATCGTCTCGTCCACCTTCCCGAGAATATCCTGTCCCGAATCCACGATTGCCGCAAGGCTTCTGTTTCTGTTCTCCGGATCCGGTTCACGCTGCAGATTCTCCGCAAGACTGATGATGGCATTGATGGGCGTCTTGATCTCATTACTCATATGCGCCAGGAAGTCCGTCTTCGCCGTACTGGATTTGACGGCCACCTCGTGCTCCTTCTCCAGCTTTTCGATCTCCTTATTCTGACCTGCAAAACGCTTCTGGAAACGAACCATCCACAGGATGATGATCAGAACGATCAACAGTGAAACCACCAGAAGTGTGATCCTCACGGATCGTTTTTCGAAAAAGCCATACTCTTTCCTGATATTGAATGTGATATTCTTATCACTGGCAATTCCGTCTCCGTTCTTCGCTCCCACCGTAAAGGTATAGGAGCCCCCCTCCAGATTTGTATATACAGCCTGCATGGGATCCGACGGACTCAGGGTGATGGGCACGGTATCAAATCCTTCAAGCATGTACTCAACCTGGATATTTTCCCGGTTGGTATAGCTGAGGACCGAAAATGCGATAGATATCCTCTGGGTTCCCGACGGCACCGTCAGGCTTCCGCCGATCTGATCAAAATGATACACCGTATCATCCACATTGATCTCGGAAACTGTCAGTTTGGGAGTCACCTCATTTTTCTTGATATTCTGTGTGTCAATCATGTACACACCGCGCTCACAGCATAAATACAGAATATTCTTATCAATGAACACCTTGGAATTCAGTGTCAGCGCACTGGCCAGACCATCTCCCTGGGCATAGTAGCGGCCGGAGATTCCTTCGGTTCCCAGCAGTTCCTCCTCCGTGGTGCAGAGCACGCCCTTGGAGCCGATGATCCACAGATGCTCTCCCTCCTTTGTTTTCTCCGTCAGGATATCATAGATATTATTCGAGAAATCGATATTATTGATGGGCCGGATGCTTTCCGTGAAAAGTGAAAGGCCGTTATCCGTTCCGATCCATATGCCCTCCTTCCCCTGCACGATACAGGAGACCACGTTGGAGGTCAATCCGTCTTCTTCCGTATACTCCTTCACCTTGTCATGTTCGATCACATACAGTCCGCCGCCGTCTGAGCCTGCAAAGAGCCGGCCGTCTGCAGACTGATACATGCATATGATATCACTGTTCTTCATTCCGTCAGCGGCGGAATAGTTCCGGACCACATTATCCTCCCGGTCGATCAGACTGATCCCATCCTCCTTCGCAACCGCAACCCGTCCGTCCGCAAGCTCCAGAGTACAGTTCACCTGATTGGTCAGAAGATTTCCGGTACGGCCGAAGACCTCGATCTTCTTCTTCGGCGAATAACGGACGATACCATATCGACGGGATGTGGATACCCATACATATCCCTTGGAATCGATCATGATATGCTTCACATTTGCGCCGGTCAGATACTCAGTGAGATCATTTTTCACCAGGGCATTCTTGGAATCCACGATCTGTATCCCCTCATCGGTACCGATATACTTCATGCCGTTTCCTTCTACAAAGCAGTTGGTTCCGGCCTTCGGAATCCCATATCTTTCATTAAAGCTCTGGAATTTACTGCGTTCCAGATACAGGATCCCCTGTCGGTTTGAGACGATCCAGTAATTTCCTTCATAATCCATGATCATTTCGGAGATATATTTACTGATGGATGTCTCATAGAGAGAGTTGAATGCTCCCTTTTTATTCAGATAACCGATACCACCGTCGGCACAGACGAAGAGCCTTTCCCCGTCATGGAACAGTGAGTTGACGCCGTCCTTCCCGGAGATCAGGCTTTCATACTGCATATTTGTCTTCAGATGAACGATCTCCGATCCCATGGTCCCAAGATAAATGCTTCCATCCTCCATTCCGAGAACACAGGACAACTCATCCTTGGTATAATCCTTTGAAGCATATTCCTTCAGCACATGCTTCTCATCGATCCGGAAGAAGGAGTTCACACTCCGGATCCCCCAGATATTCTTCCCTGCCAGAGAAATGGCCTTGATATTCTCTCCCTCCAGCCCCTGGACCGGAACCAGTGTATCATCCTCGGAATTAACGAAATAAAGTCCGTAGGCTGTGGCAATATAGACCATACCGTCCGCTCCCTGGCAGACATCATTGATGCATTTGATCCCGTCATAGTATTCCGTGGAAAAATGCTTCACCTCGCTGCCCTTCAGATAGAACAGCCCGTAGTTGTTGGTGGCGACCCAAAGCCGGTCCTCGGAATCCTGGAACAGTTCATTGATGTAATATACATCATCCTTGTCCGTATCCCAGAGGTTGTAGCTTCGAAACTCTTTCCCATTGTACCGGTAGAGACCTCCGTCCGTTCCTACCCAGATATACCCGGACCTGGTCTGGGTGATGCAGTTTACCTTGGTGCTTCCCAGGCCGTCCTCCTGATTATAGACCGTCTGCCGGTACCAGGATAAAAATGTATCCTTATTTGCAGCCTCTCCCACAGAACCGGACGCGAAAAGAGCGCATGCCAAAAGACATGCGAGAAGAACCATGCTTATGATCCTGTTTCTCCGGCTCCTGCTACTCAAAGATCAGTCCCTCTTCATTTCCCGAAGGAATACTTCATATCCCTTTTCCATTTCATAAATATCCGCCTTGGAGGTTACCTCCCAGGGGGCATGCATATTCAGCACTGCCACACCGCAGTCGATCACTTCCATTCCATACAGAGAGAGAATATATGCGATGGTTCCGCCACCCCCCACATCTACCTTTCCAAGCTCAGCCGTCTGATACTGAACCTTCTCCTTCTCCATGATCTTCCGGATTCGGCCGATGTATTCCGCATTTGCGTCATTGGACTGCGACTTTCCCCGGGCTCCGGTGAATTTTGTAAATACCATACCACGTCCCAGGAAGGAGGCATTCTTCTCCTCAAAACAGGATGCATACAGCGGATCATAGCCTGCATTTACATCCGAAGAAAGCATACAGGAATTTGCCAGACATCTGCGAATGGTCAGCGGATTTTTATCTCCTGAGAGTGCTATCAGCTCGGCTACCGCATTTTCGAAGAAACGGGACTGCATCCCGGTTGCCCCGACGGAACCGATCTCTTCCTTATCCACCAGAAGGGTGCATGCCGTACGCTTCAGTTCCTTCTGATTCAGCATGGCCACTGCACTGGAATATGCACATACCTTGTCATCCTGTCCATAGGAAATGATCATGGAACGATCCAGTCCCATATCTCTCGGCTTTCCCGCAGGAACGATCTCCAGCTCGGCGGAAGCAAAATCCTCTTCCGTAATATCATATTTCTCCTTCAGAAGCTTCAGCACCTGCTGCTTCACCGGATCCTTTCTGTCCTCTTTCTCCTCCTTCTCCTCCTTGCCGAACCGGATGGGACGGGAAGCGATCAGAAGATCCAGATTCTCTCCCTCAACTGCCTTCGCGGCAGTCTTCGCCATCTGATCCTGTGCCAGATGGATCAGGATATCCGTCACGCAGAACACCGGATCATCCTCTTCTTCACCGACCACGACCTCCACAACCGTTCCATCGGTTTTTGCAACCACGCCATGGAGAGCCAGCGGCAGGGTCACCCACTGGTATTTCTTGATCCCGCCGTAATAATGCGTATCCAGATAAGCCAGATCTCCTTTTTCATAAAGAGGATTCTGCTTCACATCCAGTCTCGGAGAGTCCAGATGAGCTCCCAGGATATTCATCCCCTTCTCCAGCGGATCCGATCCGATATGAAAGAGGGCTACCGTCTTATTCATGTAATTCAGATAGATCTTATCTCCGGCAGCCAGCTTCTTCTTATTCCGGATCGCTTCATCCAGCGAGATATAGCCCTTCTTTTCGGCCATCTTTATGATATACCTGGTGCCCTCACGTTCGGTCTTTCCCCTGAAAAGGTAGTCCTTATAGCCTTCGCAGAGCTCCTCCAGCTTCTTAATCTCTTTTTTTCCGTATGCTTTCCATGCATTCTTTCTTTCCATATCCCTGCTCCTTCTTTCATCTCCCCATGTAGATCCGAATTCTTCGGATCCCCTGCAACGAACAAATGCTATTTCAGAATATCCTCCAGGATATCAACTGCAGCATCGCAGTCTTCCTTCGTGGCGATGAGCGGAGGTACCATCCGGATCACATTGGGCCGGACCGCCGTCATCAGCATCCTCCTGTCAAAGGCTTCATGCTTTACATGCTGGGCGATATCCTGATCAAATTCAACTCCGGTCAGGAAGCCCATACCCCGGACATCCGTCACATGCGGCAGCTTCCATAATTTCTCCCGGAAGTATGCTCCCACCGTATCCGCATTTTCCGCCAGCTTCCTGTCCAGGATCTCCCGGATCTCGGCATAGGCCGCTGCACAGCAGACCGGATTTCCGCCAAATGTAGTACCGTGTGCCCCGGCGGAAAGTGTATTCATCAGCTTCGTGGATGTAGCCATGGCCGCAATGGGCATACCGCCGCCCAAAGCCTTCGCCATGGAAACCACATCCGGCTTCACGCCGTATTTCATATAAGCCATCATGGAACCGCACCGTCCGCAGCCGGTCTGAACCTCATCGAAGAGAAGCAGCATTCCTTTCTCATCACAAAGCTCCCGAAGCCCCTGTAAGAATTCCACGGTGGCAGGATAAACTCCGCCCTCTCCCTGGATCGGCTCCACCAGAATGGCCGCCGTATTCTCGTCACAGGCCTCCCGGAAGGATTCCAGATTATTGAACTCCGCATAGGCAAAGCCCGGGATCGGATCTCCGAAGCCCTTCTGGATCGGGGATTCCGGCTGTCCCGTAGCCCGAAGCGTAGCCAATGTCCGTCCATGGAAGGAATTATATGCGGTCACCACCTTATAATGCTTCGGTCCGAAATGATCCACACCGTATTTCCGTGCCAGCTTCAACATAACCTCATTTGCCTCTGCTCCGGAATTCTGGAACTGGATCTTCTCCATGCCGATGGTTTCACATACCAGCTTTGCCAGAAGTGTCTGGGGAATGGTATAGCAGTAATTGGATGCATGCAGCAGCTGCTCCGCCTGTTCCTTGATGGCATTTACAACCGCCTCACTGCAATGGCCTGTTGCATTGACTGCGATCCCGCCCAGGAAGTCCAGATACGGCTCTCCCTTCTCATCATACAGATGCATCCCTTTTCCGCTGGCTGCGATGAAATCGTAGCGCGGAAATGTCTCATTCATATATGTTTCCGCAATTTCCTTTAATTCTTCCTTCGTATAGTCTTTGTCCCAGATCATACTCATCCCTTCTTTCTTCTCGATCCCTAACATTGTTAATTATAAAATCCAAGGCACGAAACGACATGCAGGCACATCTTTCGTATTGGGTCGGGTCATCTGAATTCCCATTATAACATATTCTAATAGGAATTATCAATTAATATTCAAAACAATGCATTTTTATGCAGCAATTATACAATATTCCATTAGAAAATGAATATTTATGCATAATCACGAGTATTCCAGCCGGAATCCGTTACAGGATCATGGACAGGCCGATCCTCTTCCTCTTCTGATCCACGGAAAGCACCTTGACTGTCACCACATCACCAACCGAGACAACATCCAGCGGATGCTTCACAAACTTCTTGTTGGTCAGCTGGCTGATATGCACCAGTCCGTCCTGATGAACGCCGATATCCACAAATGCACCGAAGTCGATCACATTCCGGACAGTTCCCTTCAGGATCATTCCTTCTGTCAGGTCCTTCATGTCCAGCACGTCGGTCCTAAGTACCGGCTGAGGCATATCGGAACGGGGATCCCGGCCCGGCCGTGTCATTTCCGCCACCATATCACGAAGGGTAGGCTCACCTACCCCCAGACTCTCTGCGGTTTCTTTATAATCATTGATGAAAATGACCGCCTTCCCTTCCTGCACGTCCTGCAGAGAGAAATGGCAGAGCTCCATCAGCTTCGCTGCAGCCTCATAGCTCTCCGGATGCACTCCGGTATTATCCAGCGGATTGCTTCCGTTTCGGATCCGCAGGAAGCCTGCACACTGTTCATAGGCCTTGGGGCCCAGCTTTGCAACCTTCAGGAGCTGCTTTCGCTCCGTAAATCCGCCCTCCTGCTCCCGATAAGCCACGATATTCTTCGCGATGGGCTTGGAGATTCCGGAAATGTACTCCAGCAGAGATGCGGAAGCCGTATTCAGATCCACACCCACCTGATTCACGCAGTCCTCCACAACACCGCCCAGGGCTTCCTTCAGCCGCTTCTGGTTCATATCATGCTGATACTGACCGACGCCGATGGATTCCGGCGTGATCTTCACCAGTTCGGCCAGAGGATCCTGAAGTCTGCGGGCGATGGATGCCGCACTTCTCTGTCCCACATCAAAATTCGGGAATTCCTCTGTGGCCAGGGCACTGGCGGAATAGACGGAAGCTCCTGCCTCATTTGTGATCACATATGCAATCTTTCTGCCCGGCTCCTCCTTCTTCATCTCATCCAGCAGTTCGGCCACGATCTGCTCCGATTCCCGGGAAGCCGTTCCGTTCCCGATGGAGATCAGATCGATCTTATATTTGCGGATCATTTTCTTGACCGTATCCTTCGCCGCACGGATCTTCACCGGATTTGTGGGAGCCGTAGGATAGACGACTGCCGTGTCCAGCACCTTCCCTGTGGGATCGGTCACTGCCAGCTTACAGCCGGTACGGAACGCGGGATCCCATCCCAAAACGGTCTTTCCGGCGATGGGCGGTTGCATCAGAAGCTGTCGCAGATTTTTACCGAATACGGTGATCGCTCCCTCCTCTGCGTTCTCGGTCAGCATGGAACGGATCTCACGCTCGATTGCAGGGGCGATCAGACGGCTGTAGGCATCCGCAACCGCGCTCCTCAGATATTCCGCCGTGCCAGCCTTCGGATCATGGATCATTTCGTGCTCCAGATAACGAAGGATTTCCTCCTCCGGAGCTTCTATGGAAACCGTCAGAACCTTCTCGGATTCTCCTCGGTTCAGTGCCAATACCCGATACCCGGTGATCTTCTTCACGGGCTCCTGGAAATCATAATAGGTTTCGTAAGGCGTTTCCTGTTCCGGATCCTTGGCCAGGGAACGGATCACACCCTTCTGCATGGTCCGGTTCCGGATCTCCGTCCGGAAATCCGCCTCATCCGATATGGTTTCCGCGATGATATCCAGGGCTCCCCGGATAGCATCCTGCGCAGATTCCACGCCCTTCTCCTGGGAAATGAAGCGCTCCGCCTCCTTCTCCACATCCGTGGAAGGCTGCTCCAGCCGGATCAGATTTGCCAGCGGTTCCAGGCCCTTCTCCTTCGCAACGCTTGCCCTGGTTTTTCTCTTCTGCTTATAGGGCCGATACAGATCCTCCACAGCCACCAGGGTTTCCGCTGCACGAATGGCCTGCTCCAGTTCCTCTGTCAGCTTCTCCTGCTCACGGATGGATGAGATCACTGCTTCCTTACGTTCTTCCAGATTCCGAAGATAGGTAAGCCTCTCTCCCAGCTGACGCAGCTGCTCATCATTCAGCGTTCCGGTAACCTCCTTCCGGTAACGCGCGATAAAGGGAATGGTGCATCCCTCATCGATCAGCTTGACAGCCGCTTCCACCTGCCACTCTTTAACTTCAAGTTCCCTGGCGATCACCTGCGTGATATTCATAATAAACCTCCATGTACTGCTATCATTTCTATGACTCAAACTGGCTGTTATACAGCTCAGCGTAGAATCCTCCCTGTTCGAGCAGCGATGTGTGATCCCCCTGCTCGATGATATTTCCGTCCTTCATGACCAGGATCACGTCCGCCTCCTGGATCGTGGAAAGACGATGCGCTACGATAAAGCTGGTCCTGCCCTTCATCATTTTCGCAAAGGATCTCTGGATCCTATGCTCCGTGCGGGTATCGATGGATGACGTAGCCTCATCCAGGATCAGCATGGGCGGAAGCCGCAGCATGACCCTCGTAATACAGAGCAGCTGCTTCTGCCCCTGGGACAGACTTCCTCCGTCCTCTCCCAGGATCGTATCATATCCTTCCGGCATCCGCCGGATAAACCGGTCGGCATGGGTCAGCCTTGCCGCCTCACGGATCTCTTCATCGGTGGCATCCGGCTTCCCGTAGGCGATATTATCCCGAACCGATGCCCTCTTCAGCCATGTCTCCTGGAGAACCATGCCGTAATTGTCCCTAAGACTGCGCCTGGTCATCTGCCGGATATCGGTTCCCTCCACGGTGATCCTTCCCCGGTCCACGTCATAGAACCGCATCAGCAGGTTGATCAGCGTTGACTTTCCGCAGCCGGTGGGGCCTACGATGGCCACCCGCTGGCCGGGAGCTACCTTAAGATTGATATCCGTAAGAAGTGTTTTATCCTTATCATAGGAGAAATGAACCTCATCCAGCATCACTTCTCCCTTCGCCTCCGTCAGAACCACCGCATTCTCCGGCTCCTCCGGTTCCTGCTTCTCCTCCAGAAGCTCGAACAGCCGCTCGGCACAGGCCAGCGAATTCTGCAGCTCCGTGATCACACCGGAGATCTCATTAAAGGGCTTGGTATACTGATTCGCATAGCTGAGGAAGCAGGTCAGTTCTCCCACCGTCAGCCGTCCGGTAACCGCAAAAATCGCTCCCAGGATCCCAACGCCTGCATAGATCAGATTATTCACAAACCGTGTGCCCGGATTTGTGAGAGACGAATAAAATGTAGCCTTCTTCGAAGCATCCGCCAGACGGTCATTTACCTCACGGAACCGTTCTTCTGCCGTCTCTTCATATCCGAAGGCCTGAACCACCTTCTCATTTCCGATCATTTCCTCCACCAGGCCCGTAAGCTCTCCCCGCTCTACCGACTGTCTGCGGAACAGATGAAAGGTTCGCTTCGCGATGAAGGAGGCCAGAAACAGCGATGCCGGCGTAAGGACGATGACCAGTGCCGCGATCCATCCGTTCAGAAGGAACATGAATACGATGGTCAGAACAATGGTGGTAAGTCCTGAAAACAGCTGTGAAAATCCCAGAAGCAGACCATCTGAGAACTGATCGATATCTCCGATCATCCTGGAAACGATGTCACCTGCGGACTGCCGGTCGATATATTCCAGCGGAAGGCTCTGCATATGATCAAATGCTCTGGTCCGTATATCCCGTACCACATGATACACGATCCGATTATTGATCGCACTCTGCAGCCATTGTGTGAAGAACGCCACCAGTGTCAGGACCAGAAACCAGATTATGATCTTTGTAAGAAGCTCAAATTCCACATTTCCTGGTCCGAGAATATGATCCACAGCCCGTCCGGCCAGGATCGGCGAATACAGCTGCAGGACCACGGTGGCCGCGCTGAGCAGGAGCGAAAGGATCAGAAACGGAAGATACGGTCTCAGGAAGTGCAATATCTTCCGCAGGTTTTTCTTTCTATTCATGGACCGTCACCCCCTCTCCCGAAGGTGTGAAGGCGTCACCCAGCTCCTCTTCTCTCAGCTGGGATCTGCAGATCTCCCGGTAGGTGTCACAATCCCGAAGCAGCTCCGAGTGAGTACCGATCCCGGCCACCTCTCCGTCCTCCAGGACAATGATACGATCCGCGGCACGTACGGTAGATACGCGCTGTGAAACCAGGAACGTGGTCATCCAGCGGGTTTTCTCCTTCAATGCCTTCCGAAGGGCTGCATCTGTCGCAAAATCAAGCGCGGATGCACTGTCATCCAGGATCAGGATCTTCGGCTTACGGACCAGCGCTCTGGCGATGGTCAGTCTCTGTCTCTGACCTCCGGACAGATTTCTGCCTCCCTGATTCAGTTCATAATCCAATCCGTTCTCCTTGCTGTTCACGAAGCTCTGTGCCTGTGCGGTATGGATCGCATCCCAAAGCTCTTCCTCTGAAGCATTCGGATCTCCCCACCGCAGATTCTCCCGGATGGTTCCGGAGAAAAGCACAGCCTTCTGCGGAACCACTCCGATGGTTTCCCTGAGCTGCTGCTTCGGATATTCCCTGATATCCACACCGTCGATCTCGATGGTCCCTGCCGACGCCTCATAGAATCTGGGGATCAGGTTCACCAGAGAGCTCTTTCCGGAACCGGTTCCTCCGATCACTCCGATGGTTTCTCCTGCCATAGCCCGGAAGCTCACATGCTCTATCGCATTTTCCATAGCCCCGCTGTATTTCAGGCTCACGTCACGAAATTCAACTCTGGCGCCGTCCTTTCTCTCAACCTTTTCCTGCCGAAATCCGATGGAAGGTTCCACCGCCAGCACCTCTGACACACGTTTTCCCGCTGCTATGGATTTCGTCATGGTAATGATCAGATTCGCCAGCTTGATCAGTTCCACCAGGATCTGGGACATATAATTCACAAGAGCAACCACCTGTCCCTGGGTAAGATCTCCGGCATCCACACGGATGGCTCCGAAATGGATCAGTGCAGCGATCCCGAGATTCACGATGACATAGGTGGCCGGGTTCATAAATGCAGAGATCCGGCCCACGAACAGCTGGGATTTCATCAGCTGCCTTCCGGCCTCATCATATTCACGCTGCTCCTCTTCTTCTCTGTGGAATGCACGGATCACCCGAACTCCCACCATATTCTCTCTGGTCAGCATGGCTACACGATCCAGACGATCCTGTACTCTTCGATACAGAGGGATCGATGCAAATGTAATGGAAAAAACCACCAGGATCAGGATTGGAAGAACGATCAGGAAGATCACGGCGGTCTTTGCATCCACCGTAAAAGCCATGATCACGGCTCCGAATACGATAAACGGCGAACGAAGGAAGAGCCGGAGCACCATATTGACGCCCGTCTGAACCTGATTCGTATCACTGGTCATCCGGGTAACCAGCGTTGAGGTTCCCAGCTGATCCAGCTCCCCATATGACAA
>CADBOW010000238.1 GCA_902796375.1 uncultured Lachnospiraceae bacterium
ACATCCACATCCTTCGGCGGGATGATCTGGTTGAAATGAATATTGAAGCCATGAGCGAACATCAGCATATTGCCTGCTTCCAGGTTCGGCTCGATATCCTTCTTGTAAAGAGCAGCCTGAAGCTCATCATTGATCAGGATCATGATGATATCTGCCTTCTTTGCAGCCTCAGCAGCTGTAAACACCTCGAAGCCCTGCTCCTCGGCACGCTTCCAGGACTTGGAGCCCTCATAAAGACCGATGATAACGTGTGCACCGGAATCCTTCAGGTTCAGCGCATGTGCATGGCCCTGGCTGCCGTAGCCGATGATTGCGATTGTCTTTCCGTCCAGAAGGGAGAGATTGCAATCCTTCTCATAGAAAATCTTAAGATCTGACATGTTTCATTCCTCCTAAAAATAAATATATGTATAAGGTCCGGACTGATCCGGAGGTTATATCCTGCCTGAATCTGTTATCTTCTGGTCAGGCCCGTAAGACCGGTACGAACCAGCTCCCGGATCTCAAATCCGTCCAGCAGGCCGATAAATGCATCGATCTTGGTATTATTTCCGGTGATCTCGATCATGATGGTCTCCGGAGAAACGTCCACGATCTTCGCACGGAATACATCCGCGATGGCTATGATCGCCTGTCTCTCGGACTGATCCGCCTTAACCTTGACCAGTACCAGCTCACGACATACGGATGCTCCATCCTCCAGTTCGACCACTTCCACCACATCCTCCAGCTTATTCAGCTGATTCTTGATCTGCGTCAGGATGCGATCGTCTCCGCTGACGGCAACCGTCATCCGAGAATACTTCGGATTCTCGGTCACACCCACAGTCAGGCTGTCAATATTATAGCCTCTGCGGCTGAACATGCCGGAAACTCTGGAAAGTACACCGGATGTATTATCTACAAGCAAGGACAGTACCTTCGCTTTCATAGGAACACCCACCTTTCTAAATTCATAACAGATATTTTAACAATTGTCCATGGCAATGTCAAGCAGTACCGGGGATGCGGAAGCTATTCCTGCTTCCCCAGAAGACGGTCCACCAGCTTGACGCAGTCATTGGCATCCGGCGAATACCCGTCCGCATGGATCTCATCAGCAAAGCTCTGGGAGATCACGGCTCCGCCGATAATGATCTTGGCTCTGCATTTCTCCTTCCTGGCCAGCTCCACGACCTCCTTCATTTTCATCATGGTGGTGGTCATAAGGGCCGAAAGCCCGATCACATCCGCATTATGCTCCTTCGCCGCAGCGATGATATCCTCAGCAGGCACATCCTTCCCGAGATCGATCACCTGATAGCCGTAGTTCCGAAGCATCAGGATACACAGATTCTTCCCGATTTCATGCACATCCCCCTCTACGGACGCAAATACGATGATTCCCTTCGGCTCCTTCCCTTCTGCAGAAGGAAGCAGAGGTTCCAGATACCGGATCGCCTGATCCATGGCATTTGCCCCCTGGATCAGCTGCGGCAGGAAGAACCGCTTCTCCTCAAAAAGCTCACCTACACGGGCTATGGCCGGGATCAGATCGTCATCAATGATCTCCTTTGGACCGCGTCCGGCCTCCAGCTGCTTCTTCACCTCTTCTACGATCCGTGTTTTGTTCCCGTTGATCACACAATCATATACCGGTCCCACCGAGGGTTCGCCGGGAGCCTTCTCCTTCGGCGCCGCTGTACCGCCTGCAGCACCTGCAGCCGGAGCAACCGTTCCGGAAATGGGACGCACATATTCTACGTAGGTCTTGTCCGCGCCTTCCTTTGCCAGTAGTAGATCGGACGCATATGCCGCGTTCATCAGCTGCTCCTGGCCCGGATTTGCGATGGCCATCGTCAGACCGGATGAGATCGCCATGGTCAGAAATGCGGCATTTACGTTGATCCGCTCAGGAAGCCCGAAGGAAATGTTGGAAAGTCCGCAGATGGTCGGCAGCCCCAGTACATCATGGCTGTACCGAATGGTGTCCAGCGTATTTACAGCAGCGATGGGATCCGCTCCCACGGTGGAAACCAGTCCGTCCACACAGAGATCCTCCATGGAAAGCCCTTCCTCCAGAGCGATCTTCACCAGCTGATCCACATTGGCCCGCCGCTCTTCGGCGGTTGCCGGAAGTCCTTCATCGGACACCGGCAGCAGGATGCACATGGCACCGTATTTCTTTGCGATCTTAAAGAGCGGTCTCGTCTTGGCGCTCTCCAGGGATACGGAATTGATCAGCGCACGTCCCGGATAGATTCGGAGTGCCGCCTCAATGATATCAATATGACTGGAATCGATACAGAGCGGAAGGGATACCAGCTGCGTCACCTCATAAATGGCACGGAGCATCATTTCCTTCTCATCGATCCCGTTCAGGCCCATATTAATGTCCAGCACATGGGCATGATTCTCCTCCTGTGATATGGCCATCTCACTGACCAGATCCAGACTGCCTTCCCGGAGGGATGCCTGCAGCTTCTTCTTTCCGGTGGGGTTGATCCGCTCTCCCACCACCAGGAACTTTCCGTCCAGCCGGATTTCCTGAAGCGATCTCTCCGAGGTGAGAACCCGGGCGGGATGCTCTGCCGGCGGTATGGGATCCGCGTTTCTGATGACCTGCTTCACCGCCCTGATATGTGCAGGGGAGCTTCCGCAGCAGCCACCCACCAGATTCGCGCCGGCATCCACCAGATCACGGATGCAGCCGGCAAAATGCTCCGGCGTCATTTTATAAACGGAGACTCCGTTCTCCAGCTCCGGCATTCCTGCATTGGGCTTGGCGAAAACCGGGATGGTGGCAAAACGCTTCATGGACTCCAGCAGCGGGCTCATTTCTTCCGGACCTGTGGAACAGTTCAGACCCACGGCATCCGCTCCCAGCCCCTGCAGGACGATCACTGCCACCTCCGGCGGAGTTCCGAAGAGCGTTTTTCCGTCTTCATTAAAAGTAAGACTCACCATGACCGGGATCTCCTCACTCAGTTCCCGGATGGCGATCAGAGCCGCTCTGGATTCCTGGAGACTCATCATGGTTTCCACCACGATCAGATCCACCTTTGCATCCAGCAGGGCCTGTGCCTGTTCCTTGTATACGTCCACCAGCTCCTCAAAGTCCAGATCCCCGATGGGATACAGCTGGCGGCCGGTCATGGTCATATCTCCTGCTATGTACCCCCGCTGATTGCATCGGCGAATGGCCTCTCTGGACAGCTGAACCAGACGGTGATTCATTTCCGCCGTCTGATCCTCCAGATGGTATTCCTTCAGCTTAATGCGGTTACACGTAAAAGTAGGCGCGTACACAATGGATGTACCCGCCTCCAAAAAGCGAACCTGCAGTTCGATCAGTCTGTCCGGATGCTCCAGGATCCACTGCTCGGGGCATACACCCAGGGGCATTCCCGCATCCATCAGATTTGTTCCTGTTGCTCCATCCAGACATAATATACGGTTTTCAAGGAGTTTTCGAAAATCTTCTCTCTTCATAATGTGTTCCTAAGCTTCGATAGATTTCATATAGACTTCGTCGATGATCCAGGGGCCCTCGTCCGCTGCAGTGGTCGCCAGTCTGTCGCAGCGTTCGTTTCCCTCATGGCCGTTATGGCCCCTGACCCATTGATAGGTAACCTGATGCGGTTTCATGGCCTGAAGCAGACGTTTCCAGAGATCCACATTTTTCACAGGATCCTTTCCCCGCTTCCAGTTGTTGGCGATCCATTTATCCAGCCAATGCTCATTAAAGGCCTTCACCACATATTGGGAATCCGAATAAACAGTAACCTCACAGGGACGGACCAGCCGTTCCAGCCCCGCAATCACTGCCATCAGCTCCATCCGGTTGTTTGTCGTTCTTTCATAGCCCTGGGACAGCTCCATTTCATGAACCTGTCCGGCAGCATCCGTCACCGACAGAACCGCTCCGTAGCCTCCCGGCCCGTCCGGGTTTGCTCTGGCGGATCCGTCTGTATATAATGTGATCT